>NZ_JAAFHA010000141.1 GCF_010365055.1 Rhodoferax sp. | reverse complement strand
GCAGTCCATCGATGACGCTGTCGAGCTCGCCGCTGATCTGGTCGGCACGTCCCAGCGTGGCAACGGTGCGCTTCTTGACGCGACCGGCCTCGTCCCGGTAGGACTCGACGAGCTGGACGTAGCGGCGCGGGCCGGAGGCGGTGATCTTGACAAACATGCCGCCACTCTATCACAACACCGTACAAATATGAAATGAATTAAAAATTGCAAGAACGTGCCACCACACGAATTCAGAAAAATGCTGCTAAGTGCTTGTTTTAATTGGAAATGACCGAGCTTATTTGGCGTGGAGTGTCGAACTCGGGAACTCCAGATCGAGTTGAACCGGGGCTTGGCCAATTCGCTCGGCATTTCAGTAGGGGACGCGGCGCAGACACTGCGAGTCGCATTTGCCGGGGTTGAGGTGGGTGACTGGGTTGACCCAACCGGCGAGGCCCGCGATGTGGCCTTGCGCCTGCACCCCGACGACCGCGTCAATGCGGCCAACATCGAGCGTTTGCCGATTGCGGTCAGCGGCAGCGACATGATGGTGCCCTTGAGCCAGATCGCCAGCATCACCATGAGCAAGGGTCCGGCGCAAATTCAGCATTCGGACGGCAAGCGCATGATCGCTGTGTCGGCCAACGTGCAGGGGCGATCGGCGGGTGAGGTCACGGCCGACGCCATGAAGATCGCCAAGGCGATTGAGTTCCCGCCCGGTTATGCCATTGAACTGGGCGGCGCGGCGCGCGACCAGAAAGAGCTGTTCACTGAGATGGCGATCGCGCTGGTCATGGGGATTGGCCTGATGTACCTCATTTTGGTTATTCAATTCGACTCGTTCACCGCGCCGCTGGCGGTGATGCTGTCATTGCCACTGAGCCTGATTGGCGTCGTCATTAGCTTGTTGCTCACCAAAAACACCCTGAACCTGATGAGCTTCATTGGCATCATCATGCTGATGGGACTGGTGGCCAAGAACGCCATTTTGCTGCTGGACTGTGCACGCAAAGAGGAGGCCCAGGGCACCGAGCGCGAGGCAGCACTCATGCACGCCGGACGGCTGCGGCTGCGCCCGATCCTGATGACCACCTTTGCGCTGATTGCCGGGATGCTGCCGGTGGCGATTGGCTTGGGTGAAGGCGGTGAGTTCTACCGCCCGCTGGCCATTGCCATCATTGGCGGCACCATCACATCCACCTTGCTGACTCTGTTGGTGGTACCAACTTTTTACGACAGTATCGAGATCACGCGGGACCGGGCGATTGCCAAGTTCAATGCGCGCGCAGATCATGGCAATGCCCTGGTGGCATTCTTGCTCACACTGGGGGAAGCGGTGCTGGCCTTGTTGTTGCTGCGTTGGGGGTTCCGGATGGTGAAGACGCTCCAGTCGCGCTAAGGCAGCGACAGCGCTAGGCGCTGCGAACGAGCCGCGGCACCGCCTTGAGTAGCGCGCGCGTGTACTCATGCTGGGGGTGATGAAGAATGTTCTCGGCAGTTCCGGCCTCAACGAGCAACCCATTCTTCATGACCGCGATGTCATGCGCGAGATACTCCACCACGCCAAAGTTGTGGGTGATGAAGAGGTAAGCGACACCAAGCTCTTGCTGCAACTGCTTCAAAAGATTGAGGATCTGCGCCTGCACAGACACATCAAGCGCGGACGTGGGTTCATCGGCCACAATCAACTGCGGCTCTACAGCGAGGGCGCGGGCAATCGCCAGCCGCTGGCGCTGTCCACCTGAGAATTCGTGAGGGTAACGCGCCAGTGCGCTGCGTGACAAACCCACTTTTTCCAGCAAAACGGCAACACGTTCGCGCCTGACGGCCGGTGTCACATCTGGCCGCAGGGAAGAGACACCCTCCTCCAGAATTTCGTTGACGCGCATGCGAGGGTTGAGCGACGCAAATGGATCCTGGAACACGATTTGCACCGCACGCCGCGCGGTACGCAATGCCTCACCGTCGAGTTGGTCAAGCGGCTGGCCCGACAACAAGGCCGACCCACTGATTTCTGCCTTGCCGCGCAACAACTGCAGCAAGGCCTTGCCGACGGTCGTCTTGCCACTGCCCGACTCACCCACCAGGGCGAGCGTGCGCCCGCAAGCAATACTGAACGAGACGCCATCAACGGCCTTGACGTGACCGACGGTGCGCTGCAGCAGCCCCTTGCGAATCGGGAACCAGACCTTGTAGTCGCGCACTTCCAGCACAGTGGGCCCGACCTGCTGGTCAACCGGTAGCAGCTGCTCCTGGCCTGAATTATGGGTTGGACTATGCAATAGCGCAGGACCGTCATAGAGGAAGCAGCGCACTGTGTGGTCCGGGCCAAACTCACTTAGCCTTGGAGGCGCGCGGTGGCAACGATCCATCACGTCAAAGCAACGATCAGCAAACCGGCAGCCCGCAAACGCCTGATTGAGCGGCGGCACCGAGCCGGCGATGGAAGCCAGGCGTCGGCCACGTTTGCTCTCATCAGGCAGCGCGTCAAAGAGGTTGACGGCATAAGGATGCAGTGGCCGGGCGAAGAACTCAGTCGCCTCGGCAACCTCAACCACTTGGCCCGCGTACATCAGCGCAACGCGATGTGCCATCTGCGCGACGATGGCAAGATCATGCGTGATCAGGAGCATGGCCATCTTCTGCGAGCGTTGCAGTTCTTTGAGCAAGTCAAGAATTTGCGCCTGGATCGTCACGTCCAGCGCCGTCGTTGGCTCATCCGCAATGACAACATCGGGCTCAGCGGCCAGGGCAATGGCAATCATCACGCGCTGCTTTTGACCGCCCGACATCTGGAACGGGTAATCATTGACTCTGCGCCCGGGCTCAGGAATACCCACACGCTGCAGCCAATCGACGGCCTTGGCAACGGCGGCATCGCCGCGCATGGCAGTGTGGCGTTCGATCACTTCGGTGATTTGCCGACCGACCGTCATCACCGGGTTGAGACTGGTCGAAGGCTCTTGGAAAATGATGCTGATTTTGCGACCGCGAAAGTCGCGCATCCGCGCTTCGGGCAACTGCATGATGTCAGTGCCTTCCACATCGACGCTACCGCCCGCAACTCGGCCACTGTCTGGCAGCAAGCGCAGGATGGACAAAGCCGTCATTGATTTGCCGCAGCCAGACTCGCCAACCAGCGCAAACGTTTCGCCTTGCTTGATGGTGAGCGTCAAGGCGTCAACTGCACGAACCAGACCGCTGTCAGCGTTTAGTTCTGTCGTGAGATTCTTTATCTCAAGCATGTGTATTCCCAGGCGCTGTTGTGGTACCCAAAGCAGCACGTGCTGACGCGGCTGCCGGGTTTTTATGTCTACGAACGCGGAAGGCGCGTGCATGCGGATCAAAGGCCTCGCGTACGGCACTGGCAAAAAGTGTCATGGAAAGCACCAACGACACCATGAACGCAAAAGCGGCCAGCAGCGTCCACCACACCACCGGGTCACGCGACATCTCGTTGCGTGCACCATTGATCATGGTGCCAAAGCTGTTGGTGGTCGGGTCCACGCCCACACCGACATAGGACAGGACTGCCTCGTACAACACCAGGCCCGAGAAGTCGAGCACCGACACGATCACCACAATGTGCGTCAGGTTGGGCAGAATATGGCGGCGCATGATGCCCGCGTCCGACACGCCAAAGGCGCGCGCCGCCTGCACATAATCAAGTTCACCCAGTTTGAGCGTTTCCGCGCGCAGCAAGCGCGCCAGCCCGGCCCAACCGGTAATTCCCAGAATCGCGGCCAACAGAAACAGTCGAATGTCTGCACGTTCGAGACCGGTTTCAAACAGCTGGGGATTCTTGTCGATAAAGACCTGGATCATGAGCACGAAGGCCGAAATCAGCAGCACCGACGGTATCGACGACAGCACGGTATAGAGGTACTGAATAGCATCGTCAACCCGGCCTTTGTAGTAGCCCGCCAAGATGCCAAACACGATGGCCAGCGGCAGCGTGGCGATGGTGGCCAGAGAGCCGATAACCACCGCCGTCCGGATTGATTTCAAGGCCTGGAACAAGACGTCATTGCCGGTCTGGTCCGTGCCCAGCACGTGGTAGTACGGCCACAAAGCACCAATCCAGCCAGCAAGCAGCGCGAGCACCGACGCAGTCAGAAGCATGGCACGCCACGGCACCACGGTATCTTGTTGCCAGATCGCCCGCAACGAAGCGGTGACGCCGACTTGGGAATCGTGCGGTCGCAGGAACGCAACCAATAACCACCCAGCCATCGCCACCAATGCGCCCATCAGCAAGCCAGCCAACGATCGCGACAAGATGTCACCGGCCCACTCAGCCTGGGTATCCTTCAAATGTGCGCCGCCAAACTGAAGGCGCGGAAAGTCGCGTACCGTTTTGCCGTCAACAACAATGGACTCTTTGGAGAACTGATGCGTGTCAAGTGGCGCTGAATAGGTCTTCTCGCGCGCCTCGCGTGGAGCAGCCAGCACCAGATCCAGCAAGGACAGCGTGCGCGTCGAATAGGCCGGTTCAGCGTTGGCCGCAGTTCCCGCCGCCGGTGGCAGCAGCGGCCGAAAATGCACCGAGTCGAGCACGGCAATAGCCAAGAACAGCAACAGCACGACACCCGCCGACATGGCGGCTGCGTCGTGCAGCACGTGCCGCCAGGTCTGGCGCAGCGTCGGCGTGCGCAGCGTGTGCCAGACGTAGAGAGCGATGACCACCATTTGCAAATAGAGTGCAAGATCGGTGGCGAGAAAGACTAGTTTTGGCATGGTTCGGTCCTGGCGCGCTTTAGCTCAATCGGATGCGCGGATCGGCAACCGTGTAGGAAATATCCGTCAGAATCAGGCCGACGATGTAGAGCACAGACCCCACAAACACCATGGAGCGAACAACTGCAAAGTCTTGCGCGTTGATGGCGTCAATGGTGTAACTGCCCAAGCCCGGAATACCAAAGAACGACTCCATGATCAGTGCCCCCAGAAACAGCAGCGGGAGCACGGCGACGGTACTGGTCAAAATAGGCAACAGCGCGTTGTGCAGCACATGGCGAAAGAGAACGACAGTCTCAGACAAGCCCTTGGAGCGCGCCGTGCGAACGTAGTCCTTGCCGATCTCCTCCAAAAACATCGTGCGGTAAAACAGCGCTTCACCACCCAAACGCGAGACGATGCCGATCACAACCGGCAGCGCCAAGAACACAAACATATCCCATCCGGCTGAGAAACCAGAGATCGGCACAAGCCTCAACAGCTTGCTGAAGAAGAACTGCCCGGCAATGATGTAAAACAACCCTGAGACTGACAGGAGGAAGACCGCCAACGCGACACCCCAGAATTCAAGGTAGGTATTTCTGAAAAATACCAGCAACAACGAGAAAACAATCACCACGAAGATTCCAAGAAGGAAGGTGGGAATAGCCAGCGCAACTGACGGCCCCACCCGCTTCTTCAATTCGTAGCCAATGTCGCGCCCACTATCGGAGGCACCAAATTCCATGGCAAACAGCGGCACTGAACGCTCAAAAAAGATGGTTTTTGTCAGCTTCTCAAGACCCGCTTGTCTTTTATCCCAGAGCAGGGGCTTGTTATAGCCACGCTCAACCTTCCACTTCTCGATCGCGTCCTGCGTGACCCGCTTGCCGCCGATGTTCATGCGTGCCATATCGTCGGGCGTGTTCACCGCAAAGAACAAGATGAATGTGAAAATGTTGACGCCGATGAGGATCAGCAGGCCGTAACCGATGCGCCGAACGATGTAGTTGATCATGATGCGTGGTTCTCATTGGCGATAGAGCGGGCGGCCGTCTCGCGTTCGCGCCGTCGCCATGCAAACCAGGCCGGCAGAATGGCGGCAATCAAGGCCAGCAGGATCAGGGGCATGGGCCACCAGATCGGCTGATTCCACTCAGCGATCTTGCGCGCACGCAACTCGGGGTCAAGTCGCAGATAACCAATATGGTTACGGATGATCTGAGTGGGTTTGCCGTTGCTGACCCATTGGTGGTACGCCGCCGCCGAGGTTGGAAAGTAGCCAAAACTCCATACCGCGTCTTTCTGAACCAGCACAATCATCTGGTCAATGATTTCCTGCTTCTCCGGCCCGTCTTCCAGGAACTTCAAACGCTCGTACAGCTTGTCAAACTCAGGGTTCTGATAGTTTGAGTTGTTTTCGCCATTGCCATCGGTCAGCGCTTTGGCGTTGGGGCCATAGAGCATGAACAAGAAGTTTTCCGCGTCGGGGTAATCGGCCAGCCAGCCCCAAAAATAGATCTGAATGGAACCCTTGCTCATCTTGTCCTGAAAGCGGTTGTAGTCGGTCGCCCGCACCTCCAGCTGGATGCCAATCTTGGCAAATTGCTTGGTGTACCAGTCGAGCAAGGCCTTGGCACCGGGCGCTGCGTTTTGATAATCAAAGTTCAACACCAAAGGCTTGCCGGTGTTGACGTCGCGACCGTCCGGGTAACCAGCCTCGACCAGCAACTGCTTGGCCTCGTCGATGGAACGGCGCACCCGCTGGCCATCGGGCCCCTTACGGTAAACGACTGAATTGAAGGCCGCCGGGCCATCCTCACGGTAGCCAAACAGCGACGGCGGCAAGGGCCCTTGTGCAGGCATACCCTGGCCGCGCTCGAAAATTGCAATGTGCTCTTCCCACTCGATAGCGATCGAGAGTGCCTGGCGCAACTTGCGATTGCGCTCGGCCTGTTCGGGGCTGTTGCCTTTGCCAACCACCGGGTCGAGCCAGTTGAAACCGATGTACCAGTTGTTGGCCTCTACCGTAGTGGGCAGCTTGATGCCCTTCTCTTTAAATTCCTTTTCTTTCTTCTTGTCGTCACCCATGGCCACGATATAACCCGTGCCGTGGTCAAGCCGCTCAATCGCGGGGGAGTCGTAGTAGCCTTGCAGAAACTTGGCCTGCAAGGGCACACTTTCCTTTT
>NZ_JAAFHA010000140.1 GCF_010365055.1 Rhodoferax sp. | reverse complement strand
TTGTGGCTCGACCAGCATGGCCAGTTGCGCCAGTGACTCTTGCCAGCCCAGGTAGCACATCTCAACGGGGATGACCTCGGGTATTCCTTCTTGCACGATGTTCATTTCGGTGCCGCAGGACACTGGTTTGAAAGTGACGGTGGTCTTCATGGTGCCGGGCAGGTTGGGGTCGTCAAACTTGTCCGTGTAGCAGATTTTGGCCGCGGGTACCAACTCCAGGTACTCACCCCCAAAGCTGTGGCCGTTGCCGGTGCCGAAATTGGTGAACGTCATCTTGAAAGTGCCGCCCACCTTGGCGTCCATGTGGTGTACCTTGCAGGTGAAGCCATAGGGCGCTACCCACTTGGCCATGGCGTCGGCCTCCAAAAATGCCCGGTAGATGCGCTCCGGTTGCGCGCGGATGACGCGATGAAGCTGTACGGTGTTGCTAGGCATGGTCTGCTCTCCTTCATGGTCAAATAAAGTGAGGTCACGCCTTGCTTCATGCGTTCGCGCCAAGGCGTAGATTCAATTGTGTACCGCGCACAAGAAGGGGAGCGCAGGCCCTGGGCAGTGTCCACGTTGCCATCGATGTCTGTCCCTTGCGACGATCCTGCGCCATGGGCGCGGTGCTCGCGTTCGCCATCGCGGTGGGAAGCCGGGCTCTTGCAACACACCATGCGTTCCCTGGCGACATGTCACGACACGACTGGCTGACTCCAGCCTTCGACATTGACGGCATAGCGGGTGGCCTTGCCGACGCCTTCAACTTTGAGCAAACCATGGCGCAGCAGCTCTGACAGGTCACGGGTGGCGGTGGCTTTGGAGGTGCCGGTGATCTAGCTGAATTATTTCCGCCGGCATGCCGCCGAGAAAGCCGCCGCCCGGTTCAAGGCGTTGTAATACGCGGCCGTTGCCGTCTTCAAAAGGGGTGAATTCGAACTGTGGGGTAAGGGTTTGAACGGCTAATCGGCCTCAAGCGCAGCGAGACTTACTTGGCAGGCCTGTGCAGCGCGCAGATCTTGTTGCCGTCCGGGTCGCGCAGATACGCCAGGTAGAGTTGGCCTGCCGCGCCGTCGCGAAAGCCCGGTGGGTCTTCGCAGGTGGTGCCGCCGTTGGCGATGCCGGCCGCGTGGAATGCGTCACATTGTTCCGGTGACTGCGCGGCAAACCCGAGGGTGCTGCCATTGCCGTGGGTCGCGGGCTCGCCGTTGATGGGCGTGGTGATGCCAAACAGACCCGTGGCGCTGCGGTAGAAATACCGGCTCTTGTTGGCAAACCCCGGGCCGATGCCCAGCGTGCCAAGCAGCGCGTCGTAAAACTTTCTGGAAACCTCAAGGTCATTCACACCGAACATCACATGACTGAACATAACTTTCTCCGTTGGAGCCCATGGCGGGCAGGTTGATTTGTGAGCATGGTACTTGCCAGTTGGCCTACGGCCGGTGGCTCAAATAACGAACGGTGCCCTTCATTGCCAGGGAGATTTATATTTACATTGCAAAAATAACTTCATTAGTTAAAATTTCAATAATGATTAGCCGTCAATTTGAATCCACCGTCCGCCAAAAACTGCTCCAAACCCCTGCCGTGGTGCTGCTGGGGCCGCGCCAAGTGGGCAAAACCACGCTGGCCCGCACCCTTGCCAAGGACTGGCCCGGCGGCGCGGTGTACCTGGACCTGGAGCGCCCCTTTGATCGCCTGCGGCTGGAAGACGCCGACACCTACCTGCGCGCCCAGCAGGGCAAACTGGTCATATTGGACGAGATCCACCGCGCGCCTGGCGTGTTTGAAATCTTGCGCGGCATCATCGACGACAACCGGCAAGCCGGCCTGCGCAGCGGGCAGTTTTTGCTACTGGGCTCGGCCGCGCTGGACCTGATGCGCCAATCCAGCGAGACACTGGCCGGGCGCGTGGCCTACCTCGACATTGCCCCGCTCAACACCGGTGAAGCCGCTGCTGCTGGCATTGCCGACAGCACCCTGTGGCTGCGCGGCGGTTTTCCTGACAGCCTGCTGGCTGCTGACGACACCCAAAGCCTTGACTGGCGGCGCGACTTCATCCGCAGCTACCTGGAACGCGACGTGCCCATGTTTGCGCCCCGCCTGCCTGCCGAGACCATTGGCCGCCTGTGGACCATGCTGGCGCACAACCAGGGCAGTGTGCTCAACCAGTCGCGCATTGCCAGCGCGCTGGGCGTGGCCAACCCCACCATTGACCGCTATATCGACCTGCTGGTGGACCTGCAACTGGTGCGCCGCCTGCGGCCCTGGGGCGGCAACCTGGGCAAACGGCTCGTCAAGTCGCCCAAGGTCTATGTGCGCGACAGCGGCCTGCTGCACGGCCTGCTGGAACTGGAAACTCTGAACGACCTGCTGGGCCACCCCGTGTGCGGCCTGAGCTATGAGGGCCATTGCATCGAGAACCTGATCCAGGCCGCCGGCAGCCGCCGCGTACCCTACTTCTACCGCACCCAGGTCGGCGCAGAAATTGACTTGGTGCTGGAAAAAGGCGGCAAACCCGAGATGGCGATTGAGGTCAAACGCTCCATGGCGCCCAGCCCGGAAAAGGGCTTTGTCATTGCCTGCGACGACCTGCAGATAGCGCAGCGCTACGTGGTGTACCCGGGGCAGGAGCGCATCCCCCTGCGCCATGGTTCGCAGGCGATTGGCTTGCAGGCGCTGGCCGCGCTGCTGGCGCATGACTAGAAAAATCAGGCTCTAACCCCCGTATTACTTTCGGCAGCAGCTATTAAATACAGAGCAAATGGCGACCAGCCGCTTCCGCAGATCAATAAACCGCATCATGGTCACCCACGTTCACCGGGATGATCTGTTGGTCTTGAATCAGCAGCTCCAACGTGATGCGGTATGACAAGTTGATGGACACCGAATGCAGGCCGTCAAACTTGCCGCGCAAGGCATGTAAACGCAGAGAAGGGTGCGTGGGATTTGCCTCCAGCAACTGGAGCGTCTTGAGGTAGGTGCTGCGCAACTCCGGGTGCTGCTTCAAAAACTTGGCAGCCCGGCGGTTGTACTGTTCGGTAAAGAGCAGGGAAAACGGCATTGGCGACGCGCTCACAGCGTGTCCAGCCGCGCCAAGTGGGCCTCGGGTGACTCCTGCACCGTGCGGCCAGCGGTCAAGTCGGCGCGGGTTTCGGCCAGCGCGGCATCCAGCTCGCATTCGCGCAGGTAGTGGTAATGCGCCATGTCCATCACCACAAACCTGTCTTTGCCCCGCACCGAAACAACGGCCTCGGGCGCCGTGCTGAGCGCGAATTCGATGGCAGCAATACCCTTGGTCTTGAGATCGTTGGCGCTGATGTGAGTCATGGCGGCCCCCAGAATGCTGTTAATAGTGCGATTGATAGTACGACATATGCTGCGATTCGGCAAGCGACCCATTGGTGCGCACCTCAGACATGTCGCCGGGGCGAAAAGGCGACCCTCAGGCGCCGCAGGGACGTGCTGCGGGCGGATGCGGTGCAAGAACTACTGGACAGGTAATTACCGCCGGTTTGAAGCCAAATAGGACTGCAGCCCTCGTGGATATTGCACATGCAGCTATTAACAACGGAGCAAAATACAAGCCGACTCTGACGATCGGCTTCAGCCTCAGATCGCACGGTCGGTGATCAGACTTCCGTGATGAACTGCTCGCGCGGGCGGCGCACTTTGGTCAGGTTCACCAGCCAGTCCTTGTCGGCCTCACGGTAGCCCAGCGGCAAAATGGCCACGCTGCGCAGGCCCCGCTCGCGCAGGTTCAAAATCTCGTCCATCGCCTTGGGGTCAAAGCCTTCCATCGGGGTGCAATCCACCTCTTCAAAGGCGGCGGCCAGCATGGCGGCGGTCATGCCAATGTAGGCCTGGCGCGCCGCATGCTGGTGGTTCACCTCGGCATCGCGCTGCGGGTACATGCCCAGCAGCATGTTGCGGTAGTTCTCCCAGCCCTCGTTTTTAGAGCCGCGCACGCTGTTGGTCAGGTCGAACATCATGTTGATGCGCTCGGCCGTGTAGTTGTCCCACGCCGCAAACACCAGCAGATGCGAGCCATCGGTGATCTGGCCCTGGTTCCAGGCGATCGGCTTGATGCGCTCGCGCACCTCTTTGCTCGTCACCACAATGATCTCGTAGGGCTGCAAGCCACTGGAGGTCGGTGCCAGGCGCGCCGCTTCCAGAATACGCTCCACCTTGTGGTGGGGCACCGCTTTGGCGGGGTCCATCTTTTTGGCGGCGTAGCGCCACTGCAGACGCTCGATCATGGCGTCCGATGGCATCTCCTGGGTGCTGGGGAGTTCGGTGTTGGCGGGTGCTGCGAGAGTGGCGGACTGGGTCATGCAAAGCTTTCTTGGATAGGGACTGGGTTAGGTTGGCATCGAATGTAGAAGCATTAACGTTGCTTGAGAAGCCCTAATAAAGCACAATTGAGTTGCTTTTGGAGCAACAATAAACCGCTAACCATGCTCAATCCCCAACTCCTCACCACCTTCTCGGCCATCGTCAATGCGGGCAGCATCAGCGCTGCGGCCACGCGGCAGGGCTGCGGCAAGTCTGTCCTTTCGCGCCAGCTGGCCCGGCTGGAATCCGACCTCGGCGCACGCCTCATCCAGCGCACCACGCGCAAGTTGACGCTGACCGAGGTGGGCAAGGTGGTGCTGCTGCAAGCCCAGCAGATTGACCGCGCCCTGAGCAACGTGGCGCAAATTTCTGGCCAGTTCCAGCAAGAGGTGCGCGGCCCCTTGCGGGTGGCCTGCCCGCGCCCGCTGGGGCAGCGTCATCTGGTGCCCCTGATCACCGAATTTACGCAACTGCACCCCCTGGTGGAGCTGACGCTGCTGGTGGAAGACCGCCTGAGCGACCTGATCGCCGAGCAGATCGACGTGGCCATCCGTGTGGCGCATCTCGACGACTCCACGCTGGTGGCGCGCAAACTGGCCGACAACCCCCGCGTGCTGGTGGCAGCGCCCGCCTACCTGGCACGCGCCGGGGTGCCCGCTGAGCCCCAGGATCTGGCGCAGCATGAATGCCTGCTGTGGACGCGCGACAACCGCGTGTACGACGAATGGACCTTCATGCTGGACGACACCACCACGCTGGTGCGGGTGCAGGGCCGCATTCGCATCAACGACGGCATGGCCCTGGTGGCCACGGCCTGTGCCGGGGCGGGCGTGGCCGTGCTGGACCGGCTCCTGGTAGAGCAAGAGCTGGCCAGTGGTGCACTGGTCGAACTGCTCCCGGCCTACCGCCTGCCCGTGGGGCCGTCGCTGTACGCGGTGTACCCGGCGCGCCAATGGCTGGCACTGAACACGGCCACGTTTGTGGAGTTTTTGCTGTCGCGGCGGTTTGCGCAGCGGCTTTGAAGTTCTTTGTGCAAGAAATAGGCCGCTAGCCCTAGTGGAATGTGGGTAGACCGCTACTTAAACAGTAGCATGTTCAGGATGGACAGCGAGGACAAACGCGCCCTGGCGGGCAGGCGATTGGCTTACTCGAACTGGCCGCTTTGTTGGCTCATAATTGGCCAAAATAGCAACTATAAGTTATTGAAAAATAAAGATTTACGGTGTAAATATAGAATTCGTATTAACATACCGAAATGCTAGAGACCAGCGCCACCATCGCCCGCCAGTACATCGATGCTGTCTCCACCTTCGAGGCCTTGGAAGAAGCCCTGGAGGAAGCCGCCCAAGTGCGCGGCGGCATGTACTGGCATGCTGGCCCCGCATCTGCGCCCGACGCCAAATACCTGGTGCGCACCACCCCCGCCGGGAATGAGACCAGCCTCGGAGCCCGCACAGCTGAGACCGAAGCCATATATGAGCGCTTCACCCAGCGCAAGCGCGCAAGCGCCGAGCGCGTGTCCGGCCTCAAAGCCGCCCTGGAACAACACCAGCGCCTGAACCGCGCCCTGCGCGTGGGCCGGGTCGATCCACTGGTCGTGGCGCTGCTGGGCCGCCTGGCCAGCACCCACCTGAGCCCTCACTTTCGCGTGGTCGGCACCCATGCGCTCTACGCATTTGAAGCCACCGCCGGGGTGCGGCTGGACTCGGACACGCTGGCCACCCGCGACATTGACCTGCTGTGGGATACCCGCAAACGCATCCTCTTCTCTACCCAGTTGGCGCGCGTGGACAGCTCCATGCTGGGCGTTCTGAAAAAGGTGGACAGCACCTTTCGCATCCGCAAGAGTCAAAAATACACCGCCGTCAACAAAGACGGTTTTGAAGTGGACATCATCCGCCGCGAGCGCGCGGGAGATGGCCCGCACCCCATCAAACTCAGCGATGAGGATGAAGATTTCTGGGTAGTGCAAGCGCGCCGCGCCAATGTGCTGCTGGACTCTCCCGGCTTTTCTGCCGTGATCGTGGCCACCAACGGCACCATGGCGCGCATGAATACCGTGCATCCTGCCACTTTTGTGGCGTTTAAACGATGGATGTCTACCCAAACTGAGCGCGAAGCCATGAAACGCCGGCGCGACCTTCTACAGGCCGACACCGTCCAGGAGATGCTGGAGAAATACCTGCCGCATCTGTGAATTATTGAAGACTCACCGGCACCATGCGCCCATCGGCTAAGGCGCGGCGGTCACCCACCAGGACTTGGGCCAGATGTAGATGTACGTCAACTACTTTGACCGCCACGTCAAAACCGACGCTGAGGTCGCGACCATCGGCATTGTGCTGTGCAAAAAGAAGCACGAAGTGCTGGTCGAAATCACCCTGCCCAAAGACGCCAACATCCACGCCCGCGAGTACCCGCTGTATCTGCCGAGCAAAGAAGAGCTGCAGCGCAAGCTGGCCGAGTGGGCAGCGGAATTACCGGACGTGGATGCGCATGATGATAAAACTAGCCTGTAGCCCTCTACAGGGACTTCCCACCAAATCAAGAGGTATTGGATTTATTTTTTGATAGGCGGTATTCATTGCATTGATGTAAACGAA
>NZ_JAAFHA010000025.1 GCF_010365055.1 Rhodoferax sp. | reverse complement strand
TTGAAGCACAAGCACATTCCCGAGATCATGAAATACACCGGGCTGCTGCGCCGTCCCTTGTTCATCCCCTCAGTCGGCAACTTCAGGCAGGGCATGCTGGTGCAGGTGCCGCTGCATCTGGATTTGCTGCCGGGACGCGTGACCGCGCAGGACCTGCACGATGCACTGGCGCAGCATTACGCGGACAGCGATTTGATCAACGTACTGCCGGCCACGCCAGACAACAAGCTCGACCCGCTCGCACTCGTGGACACCAACCGGATGGAGTTGCGCGTGTTCGCCAACCAAGGCGCGCGCGATGATTTCCGCCACGCCGTGCTGGTGGCGCGCCTGGACAACCTGGGCAAGGGCGCCAGCGGCGCTGCGGTGCAGAACCTGAAGTTGATGCTGGGCCTGTAGCTGGCCAAATGAGATACAAATTCAATAGCTTATAACGCATATGGCACGCGGGATAGAGCCAGATTTGACCTATAAATTCGGTCAAAATCCGAGTCAATCGTCCGACCGCCCGCCGCCCGCCCGACGGATCGCGTCAGCGCTAAAACCGCGTGCCGCCAGAAATCGCATTTGCTTGGCCGCTGCCGGCGCATCGGCCGGCAGCACGCCGAACTTCTTCTGCCAGAGCGCCCGTGCCCGCTCGTGTTCCGAGGCCTGCAGATCGGCCAGCGCCGCGCTAACCGCCTCCGGCGCCAGGCCTTTGCCCTGCAGCTCGTGTTTGATGCGCGCCGTACCCAGCTTGGCCGCGCGCCGGTACAGCACCGACTCGATCACCCGCTGCTCGTTGATAAAACCCTTGGCCTGCAGTTCGTCCAGGGCCTGGGCCAAGCTGCCGGGCTCTTCTTCAAAGCGCTGCAGCTTTTGCGTCAGCTCGGCGCGCGAATGCTCGCGGCCACTGAGCAGGCGCAAGGCGCGGCCTTTGAGGGACGGTGTGTCAAATGACATGACGGGCTCGGGTCGGCGACGCTGGCGCGCGCAGCGGGCCAGGCGCATTGACTATGTTTAAGATAGCTGTCTGCGCATAGCCCACGTTGGCTAGGCCGCTTTTTTGCCGGAAGCCTTGGCTTTGCTGTCGGGCTCCGGTGCGCCTGGCAGCAAGGGAATGCCGAGCGAGGCGCGCACCTTGTTTTCGATCTCCTGCGACAGCGCCGGGTTCTCGCGCAGGAAGTCGCGCGCATTGTCGCGACCCTGACCGATCTTTTCGCCGTTGTAGGCGTACCAGGCGCCCGACTTGTCGAGAATGTTGGCGTTCACGCCCATGTCGATGACCTCGCCCTGGCGGCTGATGCCCTCTCCGAACAGGATGTCGAACTCTGCGGTCTTGAACGGCGGCGCCACTTTGTTCTTGACCACCTTGACCTTGGTTTCGTTGCCAATGGCCACGTCGCCTTTTTTAATGGTGCCGGTGCGCCGGATGTCCAGGCGCACCGAGGCGTAGAACTTGAGCGCGTTGCCGCCGGTGGTGGTCTCGGGGCTGCCAAACATGACGCCGATCTTCATGCGGATCTGGTTGATGAAGATCACCATGCAGTTGGTTTTCTTGATGTGGGCGGTGAGTTTGCGCAGCGCCTGGCTCATCAAGCGGGCTTGCAGGCCGGGCAAAGAGTCACCCATTTCGCCTTCCAGTTCGGCCTTGGGCGTGAGCGCCGCGACCGAATCGACCACGATCAGGTCGACCGCGCCCGAGCGCACCAGGCTGTCCACAATTTCCAGTGCCTGCTCGCCGGTGTCAGGCTGGCTGATCAGTAGGTCCTGCAAATTGACGCCCAGGTTTTGCGCGTACTGGATGTCGAGCGCATGCTCGGCGTCGATGAACGCGCACTGGCCGCCGGTCTTTTGCATTTCGGCAATCACCTGCAGCGTGAGCGTGGTCTTGCCAGAGGATTCCGGGCCGTAGATCTCGACCACCCGGCCGCGCGGCAAACCGCCAACGCCCAAGGCAATGTCCAGCCCCAGAGAGCCGGTGGACACCACCTGGATGTCTTCGATCACCTCGCCCTCGCCCAAACGCATGATGGTGCCCTTGCCAAACTGCTTCTCGATCTGGGCCAGCGCCACCTGCAGGGCTTTGGCTTTTTCGCTGTTGACGGGGGTAGGGGCGGGCGTGGGGGCCTTGAGAGCGACGACGGGTGCATCCATGAAAATCTCCTTGAAAATAGGAACCGGTTGAATCTGGGCAAATCTGCCGCATCCTCTGGCTTTAATGACAGGCTGGATGCTTGAACAGTAGTTTATCTGGTGTTGTTCGAATCTGTAAACACATTTTTTAGTCAATTTGGCTTACTATTAAAGCCATGTTTGAACGACCCGACTTGGCCCGGCCTGGCGCCCTCGCCCCACAGCCGCAGGAGACGACGCCCGCAGCGCAAGCGGTCCTGCTGGACGGCTGGCACGAGGCGCACGTGGGCCACTGGCTGAGCCAGGCGTTGCAAAAATTTGATGCCCGCGTGCTGGCGCTGATGGCGCGCAATGACGACGTGCCGCTGGCACTGTCGAACCTGGCGGCGCGCGGTCGTTTGAGTGCCTCCCACATCCACATTACGCGGCACCTGGCGCAGGGCGGCGCCCGCCTGACCGAGCTGGCACAGCGCGCGGGCATGACGAAGCAGGCGATGGGCAAGCTGGTGGACCAATGCGAAGCCTGGGGTCTGGTCTTGCGCGAGCCGGACGCACACGATGCCCGGGCGCGGCGCATTGTGTTTACGCCCGTGGGCTTGAACTGGCTGCAGGCGTACCGCCAAGCCATCGTGCAGGCGCAGGCCGAGTTGCGCACGGCGGTCGGCGCGGAAGTGGCCACTGTGATGGCGCTTGGCCTGGAGGCATATGCCGCGTGAATGACAGCCTCGTTGGATGAGCAACCGTGCCCCGGCAGGGACGCCTAGAATCAGCTGACAAGCGCCTGACAAGGTCTCAGGCACCACCCCAACGAGGAGTCAATGATGCGAATTCTGATTGCCGAAGATGACCAGGTACTGGCTGACGGCCTGCTGCGCACGCTGCGCAGTTCGGGCGCCGCCGTCGACCACGTCGCCAGCGGAACGGAAGCCGACGCCGCGCTGATGACCAACACTGAATTCGATTTGTTGATTCTGGACCTGGGCCTGCCCAAATTGCACGGGCTCGAAGTCCTGAAGAAACTCCGCGCCCGCGGCTCCGCGCTGCCGGTGCTGATCCTGACCGCCGCCGACGGCGTGGAAGAGCGCGTCAAAGGGCTGGACCTGGGGGCCGATGATTACATGGCCAAACCCTTTAGCCTGCATGAACTGGAAGCCCGGGTGCGCGCGCTCAGCCGCCGCGGCATGGGCTCGGCCAGCAGCACCATCAAGCACGGCCCCTTGGTATACGACCAGTCGGGCCGGGTCGCCACCATCGACGGCGTCATGGTGGAGCTGTCGGCGCGCGAGCTTGGGCTGCTTGAAGTGATGCTGCTGCGCGTGGGCCGCCTGGTGAGCAAAGACCAGCTGGTGGAGAGGCTCTGTGAATGGGGTGAAGAGGTGAGCAACAACGCCATCGAGGTCTACATCCATCGTCTGCGCAAAAAAATTGAAAAAGGGCCGATCCGCATTGCCACGGTACGTGGCCTGGGCTACTGCCTGGAAAAAATTCCCAAGTGATCCCATGAGGTCGCCCCGGCGCGCAGCACCATGACGACGTCCCAGCGCGAACAGCGCTCCCTGTTCGGTGAAATCCTGGACTGGATGCTCACGCCCCTGCTGTTGCTGTGGCCAGTCAGTCTGGTGTTGACCTGGCTGGTCGCTCAAAACATCGCGGACAAGCCGTTTGACCGGGCACTGGAGTACAACGTGCGCGCGCTGGCGCAGCTGATCACCGTCAGCGACACGCGGGCGCAATTTAACCTGCCACTGCCAGCGCGCGAACTGCTGCGTGCCGATGACTCTGACACGGTTTACTACCAGGTGCTGGGCACGCGCAGCGAGTACCTGAGCGGCGAGCGTGAGATGCCGCTGCCGCCCAAAGACGAGGTCATTGAGCCGGGTGAGGTTCTCATTCGCAGCGATGTGGTGCGTGGCGATGAAGTCAAGGTCGCCTACACCTGGGTCAAGTTGCCGCTGGCCGGCGCCAAACCGGCGCTGGTGCAGGTGGCTGAAACCCTGGAAAAGCGATCCTTGCTGGCGACCGAAATTGTCAAGGGCGTGATGCTGCCGCAGTTCGCCATCCTGCCGATGGCGGTGCTGCTGGTGTGGCTGGCGCTGGTACAGGCCATCAAGCCGCTGCATCAGTTGGAGGAGCGCATTCGGGCGCGCAAACCCGATGACTTGAGCCCGATTGAGGCGCAGGCCGTGCCGCTGGAGGTGGCACCGCTGGTGCATTCGGTCAACGACCTGCTCTTACGCCTGAAGGATTCGATTGCGACGCAAAAGCGTTTTCTGGCTGATGCGGCCCATCAACTCAAGACACCGCTGGCGGGGCTGCGCATGCAGGCAGAGCTGGCACAGCGCGAGGGGGCCAGCGCCCAGGAATTGAAGCAGTCGCTGCGCCAGATCGGCCGCGCCAGCATCCGGGCGACCCACAGCGTCAACCAGCTGCTGGCGCTGGCACGGGCTGAGAGCAGCGGCCAGGCGATGCCGCGCCAGGTCTGCGATCTGGCCGAGCTGACCATGGCGGTGGTGCGCGACTGCGTGCCGCGGGCCATTGAAAAGCAGATTGATCTGGGCTATGAAGGCACGCAACCGGGTGCACCAGCGGGCCAGTTGGCGGCCAACCCGACGCTGATCAAGGAGCTCATTCGCAACCTGGTGGACAACGCCCTCAATTACACGCCGTCCAGCCCTAGCCACCCGGGCGTCATCACGGCGCGCGTGCTGACCGACCCGTTCGGCAAGACGCTGATGTTGCAGGTGGAGGACTCCGGGCCCGGTGTGCCGCAGGCCGAGCGCGAGCTGATCTTTCAGCCCTTTTACCGCGCCCTGGGGACCGAGGCCGACGGCACCGGCTTGGGCCTGCCCATCGTGATGGAAATCGCCAACCAACACAACGCCACTGTCAGCCTGGAAGACACCCACCCCGGGCAGGCGCGCCCCGGCGCCCGTTTCAGCGTGCGCTTTTGGGTCAGCCGCTCGGAGGCGACGTCGGCCTGACGTTCAAGCTCAGGTTCAGGGGCACGGAATCAGGGCCTTGTCCGCCAACACCGGCTTCAAGTCCTCCATCTTGCCGCGCAGCGCATCATCCGCCGCCGGCAGCCGCAGCAGCACGCCGCGCACCTCGGCGCGCTCTGGCAGCACCCGCGCCGTGCGCACCCCGCGCTCGACCAGGGTAGCCAGTGCGGCATTAGCGGCCGCCTCGGTCTCGAACCCGCCCAGTGACAGACCCGGGCGCAGCGCCGGATCTTTCGGGGGCTCAATTTTCAGCTGTAACGCGGCCAGTTCGGCACTTTTCTTGGCCAGTGCCTGTGCATTGGCGAACTTGCCCATGTAGACGATCCAGCGCCCCGGCGCCACCACCGGGTCCAGCGACCAGGCCCCTGCGGGCAAGTCTGCCGCCACCAGTGCCTCGCGCAGCAACCTACCTTGCGCCTCATCAAACACGCCCGCCTGCCAACAGGTCGTTGGCTTGGGTGGTGCGGGCGGCGCCTCCTTCACGTTCAGCTCCTGCAACGTGAGCACTTGCAGTGCCTCGGGTTTGATCTGCTGGGCCAGGCGCTGCGGTTCAGACTGCTGAGCGGGCGCCAACCCATAAGACCGCAAAAAGCCTTGTGACCAGGCGAAGTAAACGCCATTGAGCAAGAGCAGGGCCAAAACAAAAAAACGCAACATGGTCGGTAGAGTGCCGGTAAGCGGTCTTCGCTGGGGAGGGCTAGAGGTTTTCGTAAGGCGGCGGGTTCAGGGGCCGCAGACTCACTTCGGAACTGGTGATTTTTTTCAGGCCCTGCACAGTTTGCACCAGCAGAGCACCCATGCGATCGACACCTTGCGCGACACCCGTCGTGCCGTCGCTGAGGGTCACGGCCAGGCCACCCAACGCGTCGCGGTCATTGAATCCGGCCTGGAAAGTTGAAAATCCGTTGGCCTCGAACACCTTGAGCGCGCGCACCAAGGGCGCGGCAATGCGCAGCAAGGCCTCGGGCGCTTTGACGCCGGGCAACACCTCGCCCAGCCACGCCGGCGGTGTGCTCAAGCCAGTGGCAGCGCGCGGTTTCATATTGATGCCGATGCCCACCACGGCATAGCGAGCCTCAGGGGTGTCAGTCAGATTGGCGGTTTCAATCAGAATGCCCGCCAGCTTGCGGTCCCGCAGCCACACGTCATTCGGCCATTTCAGGCGCAGATCGGGATGCAGGTTCTGCACCACGCTGACGCCCACGGCCAGGGACAGGCCAGACCAATCCAGCGGCGCCAATGGCAGGCCAAGCGAAAAAGTCAGGGAGCCGTCACTGGCCTGGTTGGTGTCCGCGCCTGCGTCACTGAACCACTGCCGCCCCAGGCGACCGCGCCCGGCGGTTTGCTGCCCGGCCACCAGCAGCACCGGCTCCAGCCGTCCGGCGCGGGCGCGGCGCATCAACTCGCTGTTGGTGGAATCAATCTGCGCCAACCATTCGACGCGAAAGCCTGGCAAGTCCGGCAGCACCGCCTGCCGGATCAGCTCCATGACAGAGGCGACCATGGCGGGGTCAGCGGCGACCGCGCTTGGGTGCCAGCAGCGTGCCGCGGCATTTGGCCGAGCCGCACCAGCACGGGTATTGGGCCTTGAGCTTGGGCGTGTAACGCTCGTCGATGATCAGGCCGTAGTCGTAGTTGAGTTCTTCACCGGCCGCGATATTGCGCAGCGCCTTGATGAAGATGCGGCCGTTTTGCTCCTCAGCCTCGCAGTTCGGGTCGCACGCATGGTTGATCCAGCGCGACGAGTTGCCACCGTACAGCGCGTCAATCACATGGTCTTCATCGACATGAAAATAAAACGTGTGGTTGGGGTTGCTCGGGTCATGGGGATGGCGCGCCTGCGCCTCGGGCCAGCTGATGATTTCGCCGATGTACTCGATCAAGGTTTCGCCCTCGGCAATGTCCTGCACGGCAAACACCCCTTTGCCGTGGATTGCGGAGCTATGGGTCTGGATGCGGCGCGAGCCTGCAGGGGTGGTTTTTTTGCTCACTTGAGGGTGGGTCCAAAAATTTGGTATCGTGAACTCGTATGGGCGCGTGTGTGCGTGCCCACGTGCATGTGCGAGCGCCTGGGCGCCCGCGAGAAACTGGATTGTAGTCAGATGAAAACATTGATCATTGCCGAAAAGCCGTCAGTCGCCCAAGACATCGTGCGGGCCCTCACGCCGGTGGCGGGCAAGTTCGACAAGCACGACGAGCATTTTGAGAGCGAAAAATACGTCGTCACCAGTGCCGTCGGTCACCTGGTCGAAATCCAGGCCCCTGAGGAATTTGACGTCAAACGCGGCAAATGGAGTTTTGCGCACCTGCCGGTGATTCCGCCGTATTTCGACCTGAAGCCGATGGACAAGACCAAGACGCGGCTCAATGCCATCGTCAAACAGGCCAAGCGCAAGGACGTGGACCAACTTATCAACGCCTGCGATGCGGGCCGCGAGGGCGAGCTGATCTTCCGGCTGATCGAGCAATATGCCGGTGGCGCCAAGCCGCTGGGTAAATCGGTGCGCCGTTTGTGGCTGCAGTCCATGACGCCGCAAGCCATTCGCGATGGTTTCAACGCGCTGCGCTCGAACGAACAGATGCTGCCGCTGGCGGACGCGGCGCGCTGCCGCAGCGAGGCCGACTGGCTGGTCGGCATCAATGGCACGCGCGCCATGACGGCGTTCAATTCACGCGACGGCGGCTTCTTCCTGACCACGGTGGGCCGGGTGCAGACGCCCACTTTGAGCGTGGTGGTGGAGCGCGAGGAAAAAATCCGCAAATTCATCAGCCGCGACTACTGGGAGGTGCACGCCACCTTTGCCGCGCAGGCTGGCGACTACCCCGCGAAATGGTTTGACCCGAAATGGAAAAAAGCAGCCGCCAACGCCGCGGCCGGCAACGAAGAACCGGATGCCGAGCTCAAGGCCGACCGCCTCTGGAGCGCACGTGAAGCCCAGGCCATTGCCGATGCCGTGCGCGGCCAGCAGGCGAGCGTGACCGAAGAAAGCAAGCCCACCACGCAAGCCTCGCCCCTGCTGTTCGACCTGACCAGCTTGCAGCGCGAGGCCAACGGCAAGTTCGGCTTTTCCGCCAAGACCACGCTGTCGATCGCGCAATCCCTGTACGAGCGCCACAAGGCCCTGACCTACCCGCGGACCGACTCGCGCGCCCTGCCCGAGGATTACGTGCCGGTGGTCAAGCAGACTTTCGAGATGCTCTCCACCAGCGGCATGAAGCACCTGGCGCCGCACGCGCTCACGGCCCTGAACGGCAACTACATTCGCCCGAGCAAGCGCATTTTTGACAACGCCAAGGTCAGCGATCACTTTGCCATCATCCCGACGCTGCAGGCGCCCAGCGGCCTGTCCGAGACGGAACAGAAGATTTACGACCTGGTGGTGCGCCGCTTCATGGCGGTGTTCTTCCCGAGCGCTGAATACCAGATCACCACACGCATAAGTACTGTGACCCCCACGCTTGGCGCTGCGGCAGGCGTCAGCCACAGCTTCAAGACTGAGGGCAAGGTGCTGGTCAAGCCGGGCTGGCTGGCCATTTACGGCAAGGAAGCGGCCGAAGAGGTCAAGGATGGTGACGACAAGAGCGCCGGTAACCTGGTGCCGGTGAAGCCGGGCGAACTCGTCAACGCCCAATCGGTCGACCCCAAGGCCCTGAAGACCCGCCCACCGGCGCGCTACTCGGAAGCCACGCTGCTGGGCGCCATGGAAGGCGCTGGCAAAACCGTCGAGGACGACGAGCTGCGCGAGGCGATGCAGGAAAAAGGCCTGGGCACGCCCGCGACCCGTTCCAGCATCATTGAAGGGCTGATCGCCGAAAAATACATGCTGCGCGAGGGTCGCGAGCTGATCCCCACCGCCAAGGCGTTCCAGCTGATGACGCTGTTGCGTGGCTTGGAGGTCGAAGAACTGACCAAGGCCGAGCTCACCGGCGAATGGGAATACAAGCTCACCCAGATGGAGCAGGGCAAGCTCAGCCGCGACTCCTTCATGGCCGACATAGCCGCGATGACCGCGCGCATGGTGAAAAAAGCCAAGGAATACGACCGCGACACCGTCCCCGGCGACTACGCCACCTTGAGCGCTCCCTGCCCGAACTGCGGCGGCATCATCAAGGAAAACTACCGCCGCTACACCTGCACCGGCAAGACCGGCACGGAAGAAGGCTGCGGTTTCTCCTTTGGCAAGACCCCGGCCGGGCGCACCTTTGAAGTGGCCGAAGTGGAGAGGTTCCTGCACGACAAGAAGATCGGCCCGCTCGACGGTTTTCGCTCCAAGGCGGGCTGGCCCTTCACGGCCGAGATGGTGATCAAGTTCGATGAAGAAACCAAGAACTACAAGCTCGAATTCGACTTTGGCGACGATAAAAAAGGCGAGGACAGCGGTGAACTGATCGATTTCAGCGGCCAGGAATCGCTGGGCGCCTGTCCCAAGTGCGCCGGTGCAGTGTTTGAGAACGGCAAGAACTACGTCTGCGAGAAATCCGTGCCCACGATGGCCCAAGCCACGCCCAGCTGCGACTTCAAGACCGGCCAGATCATCCTGCAGCAGCCGATTGAGCGCGAGCAGATGCGCAAGCTGCTCGCCACTGGCAAGACCGATTTGCTTGACAAGTTTGTCTCGATGCGCACCCGGCGCGGCTTCAAAGCCATGCTGGCCTGGGACGCCGAGGCCGGCAAGGTGAATTTCGAGTTTGCCCCGAGCAAATTCCCGCCACGCAAGACCGCCGCCACGCCCTTGACCAAAGCGGCGGTAGCTTCTAAAACAGGAGCTGCTCGCGCAGCAAGCACGGGGGCTGCAGCCAAAAAAGCTGCTAAAAAAGTCGCCAGTCCCAAAGCCGCGGCCCAGGCCAACGCCAAAACGCCGCGCAAGGCAGCGGTCAAGAAAGTCGCCAGCCCAGCCGCCGGCCTGCAGCCCAGCGCTGCCCTGGCCGCCGTGATTGGCGCGGAACCGGTGGCGCGCCCGCAGGTCATCAAGAAGCTGTGGGACTACATCAAGGCCAACAACCTGCAGGATGCCGTCAACAAGCGCAACATCAATGCCGACGCCAAATTGCTGGCCGTGTTCGGCAAGCCGCAGGTGACGATGTTCGAGCTGGCCGGCATTGTCGGCAAACACCTGGCATGAGGCATGAAATAAGGATCTAAGGGTAGCGCCATGAATCATGCGGTCGCCCGCCTGCGCGAGGAGCGACTAGCGAGCCTGGCCGGCCTTGGCAAGCCCTTTGTTCCCCGCGGTTCGCACGCGCCGCGCTGCCCCGCTTGCCGGGTGATCTTCAGCCACTGCCTGTGTGCCTTGCGCCCCCAGGTGACGACCCGCGCTGGCATGTGCCTGATCATGTGCGACATGGAGCCGCTCAAACCCAGCAATACCGGCTGGTTGATCGCCGACGTGGTGCAGGACACCGCCGCTTTTGGCTGGTCGCGCACGCAAGTGGACCCCGCCTTGCTGGCCCTGCTGGCCGACCCGCAATGGGCGCCTTATCTGGTGTTTCCCGGCGAGTATGTCGCCCCTGAGCGCGTCGTGACCGAGGTGCCGGTGCTGCCCGGCAAACGCCCGCTGTTTGTCCTGCTGGACGCCACCTGGTCAGAGGCGCGCAAGATGTTTCGCAAAAGCCCCTACCTGAACCACTTGCCGGTGCTCAGCCTGCAGCCCGAACAACTCTCGCGCTACCGCCTGCGTCGCTCGACCCGCGATGACCACCTGTGCACCTCCGAGGTGGCCGCGGTGTGCCTGGACTTGGCTGGCGAGCCGCAGGCGGCCGAGGTGCTGGAGACCTATCTGGAGGTCTTCAGCAACCATTACTTGAATTCCAGGCAGTCCGTGCCGCCGGACCTTGCAGACGCCGCGCATCAGCGTTTGCGCGCGCTGGCTGGGGCTGCGTAGCCGGGGTAGTTGAACTCCTCGTCGCATTGCCGACAGACCCAGTCCGGGACTTGTCAGCCGCGCAACGTTATGGCATGGACATCATGTAGGCGACGACCGCATCAATGTCGCCGTCCGCATACGTGCTGAGGGTTTTCGCCATATCCCGATCCACGCGTGCTCCGCTGCCCGCCCGAGACCGTTTCAGGGCCACCGTCAGGTAGACGGGCTGCTGCCCGGCGACACGGGCCAGATGTTCGTCTCCGCGACCGTGGTCTTCGTGGCAGGATTCACAATCTTTGGTGTACAGCACCCGGCCTTTGGCGGCCAGGGCAAGGTTCGTCGCCGGGGCGGGTTTGACTTTCTGATTGCCATAAAACAATGAGAATCCGATTTTCTCATCGCTTGTCATCACCTTGATCATGCGTCTCATAAATTCGTGGTGGCGTTCGCCGTCGGCAAACTGACGGGCCTGCTCAAGCACGTAAACGGTGTTTTGTCCGGCGAGATTGGGGACGTCCGGCGTCGGGCTGTTGCCCCCCACGCCGTGGCATCTGTCGCAGACGGCCGCCACTTGACCGCCGGTCTTCAGGAGGGGTTCATACAGTTTGGGGTTGTTCAGTGCTTCCTTGAGCCGCCCCTGCAAATCGACCTTGGCCGACGCCCGCGCCCGCGCTGGGGGCTCGGCCGCGAACACCGTCAGACTGCACAGGCTCAGGAAAAGAGCCAAAACCAAACGATTTGAAATCACACAAACTCCTAAGGGTCATTTAGTGGAATTTTAGATGATCCATCATCGGCCAAGGTGACGGTGGGCTGCTGCCTGGCCTGACAAGCGCGCAATTGCGGCGTTTTTGACGAAAATGGGATCACATGGGCGTGAAGCATCGCGCTGGCGACAAGGCAGTGCGCTGCACTTCACTCAGGTTGCGGGTCATGGGAACGCTATGACTTGTGCGCCACGCACAGGCATCTTTCGGGGCCGAGGACTAGGATCAGCTCAGCGCGCTGGGCCAGCAGAAGCTTGTTCATCAATGGCTCGCTCCTTTCGATGCATGTCTTTGGCTGACAAGCGCATCATCAATGCCGATGCCAGATGCTGGCCGTGCTCGGCCAGCATCTGGCGTGATGCGGCCTGGGCTGGGAATACCCTGATGCAGCCCGGGCGGCACGCTCCTATCATAAAAATTTTGGAGCGCACGCCATGAAACATGTCCTGAAGCAGACCCTTAAACACACCGTGTTGGCCGCCACCCTGATCGGCGGCGCCAGCCTGGCCCAAGCGGCCGGTTTTACCCTCAGCAGCCCCGACATCAAGGCGGGCGGCATGATCGCCAAAAGCTTCGAGTTCAACGGCTTCGGCTGCGCCGGCGACAACAAATCACCGGCGCTCAAATGGAGCGGCGCGCCCAAGGCGACCAAGGCGTTTGCCGTCACCATGTACGACCCGGACGCACCCACCGGCTCGGGCTGGTGGCACTGGATGGTGATCAACCTCCCGGCCGATGTGAGCGCACTCGCGGCCGACGCCGGGGCGGTGGGTGGGGCCAACCTGCCCCCAGGCGCCAGCCAGGCGCGCATCGACTTCGGCGTGGCGGGCTGGGGTGGCGTTTGCCCGCCAGCGGGCGACAAACCGCACCGCTACATCTTTACCGTGTATGCCCTGAAAGACAAGCTTGAAGTGCCGGCTGACGCCACCGCTGCGCTGACTGGCTACATGATCCACGGCAACAGCCTGGGCCAAGCCAGCTTCACGGCCAGGTACGGCCGGCCGAAGGCCAAATAAGCGACCGGACGAGCCCCTGTTTTATATGAAAAATAGGGCTCTAGCCACCGTGTCTATTGACTGAGCAGCTATATATATTATAGCTAACTGCCGCTGCGACAAATCCCTGTTTGCGTCCTTTGCGGTGCTCACGAAAAGCCCGAACGCAGACCTGCCGGTGTCAAACAGGCGTCAGTCGCTTTTGTTTTTTTTGTCAAAACCGGATTACCCTCAGCCCATGACCCCATCCCTAGCGCCGCCCTGCGTGCCCCAAATTCGCCTGTACCAAAACTGGCTGCGCGAGCACCGCGGCCTGTCGTTTGATTCGTACGACGCTTTGTGGCGCTGGTCGGTGACCGATCTGGACACTTACTGGCAAAGCATCTGGGACTACTTTGAGTTGCAGTCGCCAACGCCGCACAGTGTCGTTTGCGATGGCGCGCCGATGCCGGACACACGCTGGTTTGTCGGCGCGCGGGTCAACTATGCCCAGCAGGTGTTGCGCCATGTGGCCGCGGCCGATGCGGGCGGCTTGCCGGCGATCCTCAGCCACAATGAAGAGACGCTGGGCAGCGCACCCGCGCGGGAAATGAGCTGGCCCGAGCTGCGCCGCCAGGTGGCCTCGCTGGCGCTGCACTTGCAGGCGCACGGGGTGGAGCCGGGCGACCGCGTCGCCGCCTACCTGCCCAACAGTCCGCAGGCCATGGTGGCTTTTCTGGCCACGGTGAGCATCGGCGGCGTGTGGAGCATTTGCGCGCCAGACATGGGCACGCACGCGGTGCTGGACCGCTTCCAGCAAATCGAACCCAAGGTGCTGATCGCCTGCGACGGTGTCACCTATGGCGGTCGCGCGCTGGACCGCCGCGCGGTGCTGGTCGAACTCTGCGCCGCCTTGCCCACGGTGCGACATCTGATTGTGCAGAGCAGCCTGGGGCGGCCCACAGAATCTATTAAAACAATAGCTACTCAGGCATATTTCACGGGGGCTACAAGCCAAAATGATTCAAAAACAGTGGCATTTGAGCCCTTGTGGCTACCCTTCGATCATCCGCTCTGGGTGGTCTATTCGAGCGGCACCACGGGTCTGCCCAAACCGATCGTGCACGGCCACGGCGGCACGATACTGGTGGCGCTGGCGCTGAAAAACCTGCACAACGACATTGGCTGCAGCTACGACCCCAACACGCTCGGCGAGCGCTACCACTGGTACAGCACCACCGGCTGGGTGATGTGGAACGCGCAGATGAGCGGCCTGCTCAGCGGCACCACCTGCTGCCTGTTTGATGGCAGCCCGGGCGGGCGCAGCCTTGATGCGGCGGGCAACAAGGTGGCGCCTGACTGGACCACCCTGTGGCGCTTTGCGGCCGAGATGAAAGTCACCTTTTTTGGTGCCGGCGCCGCCTTTTATGCCAACTGCCAGAAGGCTGGTGTGGAGCTGGGCGACTGCGGCGACCTCACGAACATCCGCGCGCTGGGCAGCACCGGCTCACCCCTGAGCCCCGAAACCCAAGCCTGGGGGACGCAACAATTTGAAAATATCGGAACGCCTGACATCTGGTGGTGCAACATCTCGGGCGGCACCGATTTTTGCGGCGCTTTCATCGGCGGCAACCGTGAGTTGCCGCTGGTGCCCGGTGAAATGCAGTGCCGCCTGCTCGGCTGCGCGGTCGAAGCCTGGAACGAGCAGGGCGAGCCGGTGCTTGACGAGGTCGGCGAGCTGGTCTGCACCCAGCCGATCCCGAGCATGCCGCTGTATTTATGGGGCGATGTGGGCAAGCAACGCTACCTGGCCAGCTACTTCGACACCTACCCCGGCGTCTGGCGTCATGGCGACTGGCTCAAGATCGGGGGCAAGGGCGGCTGCGTGATCTATGGCCGCTCAGATGCGACCATCAACCGCCACGGCCTGCGCATGGGCACCAGCGAGCTCTACAGCGCGGTGGAAGCGCTGCCCGAAGTGCTGGACTCGCTGGTGGTCGATCTCGAATACCTGGGGCGCGAGAGTTACATGCCGCTGTTTGTGGTGCTGCGCCAGGGCCTGCTGCTGGACGACGCGCTGCGGGCCAAGCTGGCGAACGCGATCAAGACCGCCTTGTCGCCTCGCTTTGTGCCCGATGAAATATTTCATGTGGCGGAGATTCCGCGCACCCTGTCGGGCAAGAAGCAGGAGCTGCCGATCAAGAAGCTGCTGCTGGGGCAGCCGCTGGACAAGGTGCTCAACATTGACGCGATGGCCAACCCGGGCTGCCTGGACTGGTATGTGGCCCTGGCGCGGTCACGCTCGCAACCGTGAGCGTTCTTCAGGCTTGGGTGTCGTCCTGCGCCATCACGCCGTCGATGTAGTACCAGCGCCCGTCTTCGCGCACAAAGCGGCTGGTCTCGTGCATGCGCCCGCCGCGCCCGCTGTCGCGGTAGCGCGCGACAAATTCCACCACCCCGGCGTCGCCTGTGGTCAGCGCGTGGCGCAGCTCCAGGCCCAGCCACTTGAGCGGCGGCAACTCCAGCTCGCCGGGCGAAGTGGACGGGTGCCAGGTGGCCAGCAAATAGTCGATCAGCCCCAGCCCATAGGCGCTGTAGCGCGAGCGCATCAGCGCCTCGGGCGTGGGCGCGTACAGACCTTCGGCCAAACCGGCGTGCCAGGGGCCGCAGCATTCGCCATAGGTTTCGCCGCTGCCGCAAGGGCAGGCCGCGCGGGCCGGGTGCAGGTTTTTCTTCATGCCGTCATGGTAGCGGGCGCAGGGCTTGCCTGGCCGCGCTGCACCGGGCGATGAGTTCGCCGGCCTGCCTGCTGGGCGGTTGATAAAAATCAAAAAATGGAATGCTTGCAGGCCTATGCTGAGCGTTTTCCCTCCTGATGCTGAGCATGGCGCACGACATATTTCCAGTATTGGGCCAACCGCAACTTCAAGGAGATGAGCATGCAAGCCAGCCCGGAAACACTGCTCTGGATGTACGAGACCATGGTCGAAATCCGGAACTACGAAGAGACCATGGCCAACGTCTACCTGGAGGGCAAGTTGCCGCCCCAGATTCAAAAAGGGCTGGCATTCGATATTGGCTCCGGCCCCGTGCCCGGTGAGATGCATCTCGCTGCCGGTCAGGAGCCGGTCGCAGTCGGCGTTTGCGCCCATCTGAAGAAAGAAGACACGGTGGTGGGCACCCACCGGCCGCATCACTTTGCAATTGCCAAAGGCGTGCCGCTGGACCCGATGACGGCCGAGATGTTTGGCAAGGTCACGGGGCTGGGCAAGGGCAAGGGCGGCCACATGCATCTGTTTGACCCTGAGCACAAGTTCAGTTGCAGCGGCATCATCGGCGCCAGTTTGCCGCCAGCCTGCGGCGCCGCTCTTGCCGCCAAAAAGATGGGCAAGGACTGGCTTGCCATTGCGTTTTTTGGCGAAGGTGCTGCCAACCAGGGCTCGTTCCATGAGTCACTGAACCTGGCAGCACTTTGGAAACTGCCAGTGATCTTTGTCTGCGAAGACAACAAGTGGGCGATCTCGGTACCCAAGGAAAACGCAACCAGCATCGAGTGGGTGGCCGACCGCGCATCGGCTTACGGCATACCCGGCATCAAGGTCGCGAACAATGACGCGCTGGAAGTGTACGAGGCAGTGGCGCCAGCGATCGAGCGCGCCCGTCTTGGCGAGGGACCGAGTCTGATCGAGGTGAAGACCGACCGTTACCTGGGCCACTTCCAGGGCGACCCGGAGGTCTATCGACCCAAGGACGAGGTCAGCAATCTGCGCAAGAACGATCCGATCCCGAAGCTGGCGGCCCTGCTGAAAGGCCGCAGCCTGATGACCGACGCCGAAGAAGGCGTCATCGTGGCCCGAGCCAAACAGCGGGTCGCCGATGCTTTTGACTTCGCCCGCAAGAGTGCCTATCCGCCAGCGCAGGATGCGCTCAATGATGTCTTTGCCTGAACCGGCAAGCCTAACTACCAGGAGCACAACATGAGCACAACCCGCAAACTCACAATGGCCCAGGCAATCTCCGAGGCCATCGCCCAGGAAATGACACGCGACTCCAATGTGTTCGTCATGGGCGAAGACATTGGCGCCTACGGCGGCATCTTTGGCGCCACCGGTGGCTTGCTCGACAAGTTCGGCAAGGACCGCATCATGGACACGCCGATCTCCGAAACGGCGTTCATCGGCACCGCCACCGGTGCCGCCGCCGCCGGCCTGCGGCCGATCGTTGAGCTGATGTTTGTCGATTTCTTCGGCGTCTGCATGGACCAGATCTACAACCACCTGGCCAAAAATACCTACATGGCCGGCGGCAACATCAAGCTGCCGGTGGTGCTGACCACTGCCATTGGCGGTGGCTACAACGATGCCGCCCAGCACTCGCAGTGCCTGTACGCGACCTTTGCCCACATGCCGGGCATCAAGGTGGTGGTGCCGTCGAATGCCTATGACGCCAAAGGCCTGATGACCCAGGCTATCCGCGATGACAACCCGGTCATGTTCATGTACCACAAGGGCATCATGGGGTTGCCGTGGATGGCGTATTTCGAGGGCAGCAGCAACGAGGTGCCGGAAGCGGCCTACACCATCCCGTTCGGGCAAGCCAAGGTGGTGCGTGAAGGGCAAGACCTCACGATCATTACGATCAGCCAGATGGTGCAGAAGGCGCTGCTCGCAGCGGACGAACTGGCTGCTCAAGGCATCAACGCCGAAGTCATTGATCTGCGCACGCTGGTGCCGCTGGACCGCAATGCCGTTCTTAAATCTGTGGCCAAAACCGGCCGACTCCTGATTGCCGACGAGGACTACCTGGGCTTTGGCCTGACCGGCGAAATCTCTGCCATCGTGGCGGAAAACCTGGACACGGTGGTCCTGAAAGCGCCCATCAAGCGGCTCGCGCTGCCCAATGTGCCGATCCCCTACAGCCGCCCGCTGGAGCAGTTTGTCATACCGCAGGTCAAAGGCATTGTGGAGGCCAGTCAAAAGCTGATGCAGGCGCGCATGGCGGAAGGCATCGCCGCATGACCGGGATCACGCTGAGCCCCGACGCCTGGAAAGACATCGACCCGGCCACCGAGGCGCTGGTGGACAAATGGCTGGTGGCCGAGGGTGATACCGTGCGCGCCGGGCAGCCCTTGGCCAATGTCGTTCTGGTCAAGGCGAATCAGGACATCGTGGCGCCCGGCGATGGCCGTGTCGAGAAAATCCTGGTGCCCGCCGGAGAGACTTTCGCGCAGGGCAAACCGATTGCCATGTTGAAGGAGTTGACGTAAACCCGGCCCTTGAAGAGCAGGCGTGGAATCTCAGTGAGCTTGCGCTGGCCGGGGCCGGCCCGCGTTTTCGTGTCTGGACCTACGCCGCACCGGCCATTGTGCTGGGCTGTTCGCAACGCGCCCTGCGCGATGACATTGAGCGCCGCCTCCACGGACGGGCCGAAGTGACGGTGCGTGAGTCAGGCGGCGGTGCTGTTCTGACTGGCCCTTGGCTGGTCAGCGTCTCGGTCGTTGTGCCGCCGCAGCACCCTTGGGTCTGCAACGGTCTGATCGACAGCTATCGGCACTTGGGGCAGTTGCATGTGGCAGCACTCAAGGAATTCGGCGTGGTCGCGCGTGCCCTGCCACCGCAGGAACTGGCCCGTGCGCATGAGGCAAGCGCCGTCAGCAGTGTGAACTGGGCCTGCTTTGGCGGCCTGTCACCCTGGGAACTGGTGAATGCCGAGGGCCGCAAGCTGGTGGGTCTGGCGCAGAGAAGGTGCAGGACAGGCGTGCTGCTGGTGGCCGGCACCCTGGTGGGCCCGGTTGACTGGGCGTTGCTCTGTGACGCCATGGGACACCCCCAGCACGAGCCCTTGCTGCGGCACGGCACCGTTGACGCGCAAGAGATGGCGGGCGGCCTGATCGGGCCCGAGCGCTTGGCGGCTGTCTTGACGCAGTGGCTTGAGCGCCAGCTCCTGAGCAGCCGCAGTAGCGCATGGCGCCCATCGTGACGCGTCGGCCCTGAATTGATCTGGCGGTCGGCAAGAAGTGATTTAATGCCCGCATGACCGGGCTAAATTCACCGCTCACCCCTACTGAATGAAACTTACCCCGATGTCGTCATGAACGAGCACGCCTTACCTCAACCCCAACGCGCCCTGCATGAAACCATCAGGATGCACCTGGGCTTCTTGCTGCTGGGCCTGATCTGCCTCGCGGTGACGCTGCTGGCGCTGCCCTTGCGCGCGGTCTTGCCACGGGCGTTGAGCAAACGAACGGGGCGGCAGTTGATCGCCCTGGTGTTTCGTTTCTACTTGCGCTCTCTGGAGTTTCTGGGGGCGTGTCGCTTTGATTTGACCGAACTGGATGCGCTCAGGGGGGGGCCGGCCCTTGTGATTGCGCCCAACCATCCCTCGCTGCTCGACGCGGTCATGGTCTTGTCGCGGCTGCCCAATGCCGTCTGTATCCTGAAGGCCGACCTTGTCAACAGTGTTTTTTTTGGCGCGGGTGCCCGCTTGGCGGGCTACATCCGTAACACGCCGCTGCGCGCCATGGTGCAAGGCGCCGTGGACGATTTAGGTCAGGGCAGCCACCTGCTGCTGTTTCCCGAGGGCACGCGCACCACCCGGTTTCCGGTGAACGCGATGCAGGGCACGGCCGGGCTGATCGCCAAAAAGGCCGGCGTCGCGGTCCAGACGGTCTTCATTGAAACCGACTCAGGCTTTCTGGGCAAAGGCTGGTCGGTGCTGTGGACACCCAAATTACCCGTCACCTACCGCATCCGGCTCGGCAAGCGCTTTGACCCGCCCCAGCACACGGCGGACTTTGCCCGGCAGCTCGAGCAGTATTTTCAGTCCGAGCTGGCCCACGCCCTGTTGCCCGACTTCTCCATCGAAGCGCCCCCAGCCTGAGGGCAGGGCATCACTTTCCCTGTTGCTTGTCGCCGATGAATATTCCGCCCCGCGCGTCGCGCACCCACTTGGTGCTGATTCCCAGCTACAACCCCGGCACCAAGGTGTTCGAGACCGTGCGTTCGGCGCGCGCCCAGTGGTCGCCTGTCTGGGTGGTGGTGGACGGCAGTACCGATGCCAGTGCGCAAGGCCTGCAGGCCATGGCCGCGCAGGACAATAACTTGCAGGTGATCGTGCTGTCGCGCAACGTCGGCAAGGGCGCGGCTGTGCTGCACGGGCTGGACCTGGCGGCGGCGCAAGGCTTCACGCATGTGCTGACCATGGACTCCGATGGCCAGCACCCGGCGCCGTTGATCCCCGACTTCATGGCGGCGTCCATCGCCCAGCCGGCCGCCATGGTGCTGGGGGTGCCGGTGTTCGCGGCCGACGCGCCGCGTCTGCGCGTCAACGGGCGCAAGGTCTCGAACGCGTGGGCCAATCTGGAGACGCTGTGGGCGGGCATTGGTGATTCGCTGTTTGGCTTTCGCGTCTACCCGATTGAGCCGCTGCGGCGCGTGATGCAGGGCCAGCGCTGGATGCGCCGCTTTGACTTTGACCCCGAGGCCGCCGTGCGCATGTGCTGGCAGGGCGTCAAACCCGTGAATCTGCCTGCCACGGTGCGCTACTTTCGCGCCGATGAAGGCGGCGTTTCACACTTCAACTACCTGCGCGACAACCTGTTGCTGACTTGGATGCACACGCGTCTGCTGCTGGGTTTCATCCTGCGCCTGCCGCTGCTGCTGGCGCGGCGCCTTCGAGGCGCCTAAAAACTATTCCACTTCCAAACCATTCACGGCAAGGCGAGACAACAACGACAGGGATGATTTGGGATTGGAATCAAATCATGCCGCCGTTGATGGAGATAACTTGTCCGCTGATGTAAGCCGCCCGCTCTGAGGCTAGAAAACTGACGAGGTCTGCCACTTCCTCGGGCCGCCCGGCGCGCTGCATCGGCACCAGTTTGGCAATGGTCGGCGCATCAAAGCTGGCCTGGCTCATGGACGTGGCGATGATGCCCGGTGCCACGGCATTGACGGTGATGCCACGGCTGGCCACCTCCAGTGCGAGCGACTTGGTGGCCGAATGCAGCGCGCCCTTGGCGGCCGCGTAGTTGACCTGGCCGCGGTTGCCCGCCACGGCGGCGACCGAGGTGATGCTGATGATGCGGCCCCAGCGGGTACGGATCATCGGCATCATCAAAGGCTGGGTGACATGAAAGAAACCATTGAGCGACACGTCGATGACTTGCTGCCACTGCTTGAGCTGCATGCCCGGAAAGATCGCGTCGTCGTGAATGCCGGCGTTGTTCACCAGCACCTGGATCGGCCCGTTCACCAGCAGCGCCTCCAGCGCCGTGGCGGTTGCCACTGCATCGGTGATGTCAAAGGCCAGCGCCTGCGCCTGACCGCCTGCGGCGTGGATGGCATCGACCACGGCTTGGGCGGTCTCCAGGTGGCGGTTGGCGTGCACGATGACATCAAAGCCGTCGGCGGCCAATTGCCGGCAGATCGCCGCGCCGATGCCGCCACTGCCGCCGGTGACGAGCGCGCGTTTGCGCTCAGGTGTTGTGTTCATGATTTCGGGGGAGTTGTTGCGCTGCGCTGCGGCAGCGCCAGGCCGTGCGCGTCGAGGATGACCGCCGCGCGCCCGCCCAGCAGCAGCCTGGGCCCGGCATGCAGCGTGAAACTGTAGAGAACCGTGCCGCTGTCGCCGCCAGAACGTTCGGCGTGGATGCTGAGCGCAGCGCTCAAGTCATCCAGCCGATCGACGTGCAGCGTCACTCCACGCACGCTGACCAGGTAACCCATGGCGGGGCGCTGGCTGGTGGCCGCAGAGTCGGTTTCCGCCAGCAAGGCACCATGCACTGCCATCGCCTGCGCCGCATATTCAATGCCGCAAGCCGCGCCGAGTCGGCCATGCGCGCGCAAGGGGTTGGCGCTGTCCCGGTGGCTATTGGCTTCGCAGCGGATATGACGCGTGTCCCAGGCGCTCACGCGCTCTAACAGGCACATGCTGCCCTGGTGCGGAATGCGCCGCGCAATATCGGCGTGCTGCAGGGTGGCGGGGGCTTGCGTCAAAAGCAAGGCGCCACCTGCACAGCCAGTTGACGCCCGGGCAGGTAGTCCAGCAGCACCTCGCCCTGGCTTTGCGCCGCCACGCTGCACAGCAGCGGCAGGCAGCGTGCGGCAGGAATGCGGCTGCGCAGCAGTTCGAGCGCCTCGTTTTCCACACGCTGCGTCGGCGCGTCGCTCAAGTAGGCGCCAGGCGCCAGCTGCCACTGCGCCAGGCTGCGCTGGCTGCGCCGGGGCGCCAGCACCAGGGCCACGCCAAAGGTGTCCGGCAAAGGCCGTACGCTGCGCAGCGGCTCAGGGTAGTCGGTGTCATAGGCCACCAGCAACACCGGCGTTTGTTCAAGCATCACCTGCGCCATCGCTTCAAGCAGGCCGGCGGCGAAACTGCCGTCATGGGCGCACAGCACCGACGAACTGGCCATGGCGCCGCTGGAGATGCTCCAGTAACCCGACGCTGCGTTGTGCACCGAATTATGAAAGCGCGTGGGCGAAATCAGCCGGTCGCTGGACGCCAGCGCGCTGCAAATCTCATGGCAATTGATCGCGTCACCGCTGGACGAACTGAACACCGAAGGCAGAGCGTTCGCCGCCAGGCCAGACATCGCCACCGCCTCCTGGCCAACCGCCAGCGCTACCTTGACCACCGTGCCTGCGCGGCGCCGCTCCGCCGCTGGCAGCGCCATCGGCAACGGCACGACGCAGCGCGCTGGCTGGTACGTTGCGCTGCCCGCCAGCACGCCACGACTTTGCATCCAGTCGCTCATGCCCGGCCCCAGCAGGCCGATGCCTTCGATAAAGACGGTGAGGGGCGGTGCGGCAACGGCCGAGGCTTGTGTCATGGATATTGCTTTAACTGGCACGGCCAAAAATCAGGCTGCAATTGGTGCCGCCAAAACCAAAAGAGTTGCTCAGCACGCGGGCCACGGGCTGTTCGCGGTTGTTGACCAGGTAATTGAGCGCCAGCGCCGGATCAGGCTGCTGCGTGTTGAGTCCACCCGGCAGCAAGCCTTGTTGCAGCACCAGTGCGCAAATGGTGGCTTCGAGCGCGCCGGCCGCACCCAGCGTGTGGCCGGTCGCGCCTTTGGTGGAACTGCAGGGCGTAGTCGATCCGAACAGCGCAGACACCGCCTTGGCTTCGGCCGCATCGTTGCTTGGCGTGGCGGTGCCATGCAGGTTGATGTAATCAATATCCGCCGCGGCAAGCTCGGCCATCGCCAGAGCCTGCTGCATCGCCATGCGCGCGCCCAAGCCCTCGGGGTGGGGAGAGGACATGTGATGGGCATCGCTGGATTCACCGACTCCCAGCAGCAGCACGGCGTCAACGTCCAACTTTTCGGGTACCGGCTCCAGCAGCGCAAAGGCCGCCGCCTCGCCGATGGAAATGCCGTCGCGCTCAAGGTCGAATGGGCGACAGGCCCGTGTCGACATCAGACCCAGGGAATTGAAACCATACAGGGTCGTCAGGCACAGCGAATCGACGCCGCCCACCACCGCCGCATCGATCAGCCCGGTGGCGATCATGCGCCGGGCCGAGGCAAATACCTTGGCGCTCGACGAGCACGCCGATGACACCACAAAGGCCGGGCCGCTCAAGCCCAGGTAGCGACGGGTGAAATCGGCCACCGAAAAGGTGTTGTGCGTGGTGGCGTAGGAAAAATCGGCAGGCAAAGCGCCGCTGGCTGGATCGCGCCGCCTATAGGCCAGCTCGGTCTGCAAAATGCCGGAGGTGCTGGTGCCGATGAAGACGCCAACGCGCTGCGCGCCGTACTTTTTGCTGGCCCGGGCGACGGCCTGGGCAAAGCCATCCTGCATCAGCCCCAGCAGCGCGAGCCGGTTGTTGCGGCAGTCAAAAGACGCCAGTTCGTGCGGCAACTGCAGCGCGTCCACCCCCGCAACCTCGCCCACAAAGGTTGGCAGCTCAACCGTGTCGAATGTGCATGGCGCCAGCCCGCCTTGCTGCTGGCGCAGTGCGGACAGGGTGGGACCCAGCCCGCGACCGAGGCAGCTGGTGGCGGTGAAGTGGGAGAGCCAGAGCGAGTTCAGGGGAAACCAAGCCGATCTAAAAAAGTGGGCCAGAGTCTAGCAAAGTCACAGGGCAGCGGGCTTGATCGGCCTGCTTTTCAGGGGCAAGAGATGGCGCAGCGACCAGGCCGCTGCCAGCGCGCCCAGCAGCAGGCCGGCCGCCACATCCACCGCCACATGCTGGCGCGTGGCCAACGTCGAATAGACGATGCCCACGCACCACAGCCCGTTGAGCCAGCGCGTCCAGCGCGGCGCGTCAAAGCGGCGCAGCAGGCCTTGCAGCCACACGCCCGAAAAAACGGCGGTGGCCACATGCAGAGACGGGAATGCATTGCCGCCGGCGTCCAGGGTTTTGAGGAAATCGACACCCGGATACAAAGCCCAGTCGATATCGGCAACCGGGACGGCGGTCGGCCAGAGGTAGAAGATGACGAGACCGATCATGCAAGTGCCCGCCATGGCCCTCGCATACGCAAAAAGCGCTTGCGGCGTGGCCAGCAAGGCCGGGGGCAGGGACACATAAACCCACAGGGAGACATAAAGCGCCATGGCCCGGGGTTCAAAGCCTATCAGTCGATCCGCCCAGGTCAGCGGCATCACGGTGACGGCACTGGCGGGGTTTTTGAGCAGAAAGAAATAGGCGCCAAAAAACACGGCGATGAACAGCATGGTGCCCAAGCTTTTCAGCACCGCGTGCTGGGCAATGACCGCCGCCAATTGGCGGTACCAAAGGGTTTGTTCGTGAGCGTCGTTCATGGCTGGTCGTTCACGGCGATAGCGCTTGCCGCAAGGTCACAAAACGCAGACCGGCGCCGGTGGCACTGGTCAGCACGGCCGGCAACACCTCAAGCAGCACCGGCGTGCCCTGCTTTGTGCGGGCGGCATGGCCGTCATGCAGCAGCAAAATGGCGCCCGCGTGCAAGCCACCGAGCAGTTGGCTCTGAACGCGCGCAGCGTCTTTGACGCGGGTGTCGAAAGCGCGTACGGACCAAGTGGCCAGTCTGAGCCCGAGCCGGGTCAGGATCGGGTCGAGAAAAGGATTGCACAAGCCAGCCGGGGCACGGAAAAACAAAGGGCGCTGGCCGGTAATCGTCGTAAGGGTGTCTTGGGCCGCCTGCAATTCACGCGCCATGGCGCGCGGCCCCAGCAGCGAAAAATAATGGCGGTGCTGCTGGCTGTGGTTTTCCACCGCGTGGCCACGGCGCACGATGTCGCGGCACAGCGCCGGGTAGCGCAGCGCTTTCTCGCCAATGACAAAAAAAGTGGCTCGAACCGCGTAACGCTCCAGCAGATCGAGCACCAGTGGGGTCACGACCGGATCGGGCCCATCGTCGATGGTCAAGGCAATTTCATGGCGCGCCGCAGCAGCGGCGGGCAAACGTGTCCAGTTCGGCCCGAGCCAATGGCTGCGCGGCCACAGGCCAAGGGCGGCAATCAGCAGGTGGTTGAGAAGCACGCCAGCCAGCGCCCAGGGCCAAAGCGCGGCTTGGAACAAGATAGCGCCAAAGGCCAGCAGATGCAGCACGGCGCTGGCGCCAAGCAGCAGGCGCCGCCGCCAGTGTGCGTTACGCATGGGACTTCCTGGCAAAAATCGCCGCATAGACCAGTGCCAGAATGACGCCTGGCGCTACCGTGACGCCCATGGCCTGCAACAGAGAGACCTTGGAAAACGCCAGCACGCCAAAGCCGGCCACGGTGGTGAGGTTGGCAAACAGCATGGAGGCCAGGGTGCGCGGCGAGATCGGCGTGCGCGCATCAAGTCGGTCAAAAAACAAGGCGTAGTTGGAGCCCACGGCCACCACCAGCAGCAAACCCACCAAATGCAGAATGATCAACTGCTGGCCCAACAGCGCCAGAGCGGCCGTGACGGTGATGACAGCCGCTGCCAGCGGCGCAATCAGGCGCAGCACGCGCGTCGGCGAGCGAAAAACCAGCAGCAGCAATCCCACAATGGCGACCAGTCCACCCAGCGACAGCAGCGTGGCTTCATGCAGATAGCCGCCGTACAGGTGATCGGACTCCGCTTTCATGTCCACGAACAGCACATTGTTCAAGCCCGCGCGCGTCAAGGCCGTGCGAATCTTGTCGGCCTGGATGCCCACACCCTCTGGCGCGGTGAGTGGCAACAGGGCGGTCCAGCGGTTTTCTTGCGCCAGCAGCAAGGCATCGAGCGCCATCGCCATCGACGTCTGCGCCAGGTCTTTGGGCACGAGCAGGGCCTGGTTGCGCGCGGCTTCAACATCGGCCAAAAACGGCGTCAACAGTTGCGCACGCACGGGCAAACCCTGGACGGCTTGGGCCAGGTTGGCCGCCAACGGTGCGGCAGCGGGCAAGCTGGCTTGGCGGGCCCTCTGCGTCGCTGTGCTGGGCAGATAACGGCTGGGGCTTTGAAAGCCGGCCAGTTCGCCCTGATCGACCTGCACCTGCAGCAGCGTTGAAACCTGCTCGGCAGAGCGCAGCACCTCTTCCTGGCTGGCGGCGGAGACGACCACCACGTAACGCACATCGGGCGCGCCCATGTCAGCACGCAGGCTCGTATCAAGCGCCACATCGGCCTGCGAGACCGGGCTCAAGGAGGCAATCTTGTCATTGAGCAAACTGCTGCGGCTGTTGATGAGAACGGCGCAGGCCAGCAGCAACAGCAGCGCGGCCGGCCAACGCAATGCAGTAGCGCGGTCCACAAGACGCGACAAAACCCGTCCGACCTTTGTCACGTCATGGACGCGAAAATTCGCGGGCAGCAACTGCGGCAATACAAAACGGGTCACGGCAGCGGCGACAACCAGCCCGGCAATCGCATACAGGCCAAGCTGCGCCAGGCCCGGAAAACCCGACAGCAGCAAGGCGGCAAAGCCGGCAATCGACGTCAGCACGCCAAGCCGGATCGTGGGCCAGAAGCGCTTGATCCAGTGCTGCGGGTCGGCTTCGCCTTGTTCGGACTGCACAAACAGGTAGATCGAATAATCCACCGCCTCGCCAATCAGCGCCGTGCCAAAGCCCAGCGTGATGCCATGCACCGAACCAAAGCCCAGGCTGACCGCTGCAATACCGGCCAGCACGCCGCTGATGACCGGCAAAAGCCCCAAGGCGAGCGCTGTGAATGAGCGATAAACCAGCAGCAGCAGCGCCGCGACGAGCCCGAAGCTGATGAGCGACAGCAAGGTGACCTGGCTCTTGATGGTGTCGCGCGATGTCACCGAGAACACACCGGGGCCGCTCATGAGCAGCTGCGCGTCGGCGTGTCGCTCCGGTGCGGCCTCGAAGGCGTGGCGGATCGCCGTCATGGCGTGTTCCTGCGCATCGGTGTCGGAGCCCGCGGCGCGCGTTTGCATCAGCAGCAGCGCGCGCGCGCCGTCGCGCGAGGCCCACGCGCCCCCCATCATTTTGGGCTGCGTGCCGCTGCTCAGTTGTTCGAGCAATTGCACCATTTCACCGGTCGGATCGCGTGGCAACATGGACTTCACCAGCAGCCCGGCAGGCGAGGCCAGCAGGTCAATGCTCTCGCCCAAGGCGGCATGTAATCCTTCCGCGCTGAAGCGCTCAGGCGTCACCGCCGGGCTCAAGAGGTAACGGTTGTTGAACAGAAAGGCCTGGTCACGCTCGGTGTTGACGGGTTCGCCGTTGTTGACAGTGACAAAGGCCGCATCGGCGCGCAGACGCTGGGCGATGTGTTTTGAGAGCCGGGCGCGGCGGGGCGCATCAGCGCCTTCAATGCCGACCAGGATCAGGCGCGAGGCCAGGCCCTCACGCAGCTGGTCCATGAGCAGTTGCTGCTCCGGCGTGGGGTTGCGCGGCATGAAGGCCGACAAGTCGGTGGTGAAGCTGGTGCGGCTGATCACGCCAGCGCAGAGCAGCAAAAACGCCAGCCACAGCGCGACGGCCAGGCCGCCACGGCGGCGTTTATCAGGCCTCACGGCATCACCAATTTTTCAATACTCATCAAGGAGCTGTCGCCATCGGCCTGGGTGATCTCAATGCTGCGCACCTGGTCACGGGCACCGGCGATGCGGATGCGCTGCACCACGGCCAGCATCTTGTCGTCCCGTGGCAGTAGTTGCAGGGCCCAGCGCTCCGGCGTGCCCTCCAGGCTTAGTTGATAGTTGCGCTCCAGCGCCTGGCGGTCGCCTGCCAATGTGCCGCGAATGCTGTCGATAAAGGCCGCGAGTTCAGGGTAAGCCTGCAACTGCAGACGGTGTTTTTGTCGGCCGCGCTCGATCAACAGGTCGCCGCCGTCGATCACCATGGATTCGGGCTTGGGCTTGAGCGTGCGCTTTTCCAGGTGGTTCGGCGCGGTGTAGAACAGCTCCCCGGACGACTCGACCGGTCGCTCCAGCATGGCAATGGTCTTTTTCTCGACAAAGCTGGCCTGGCTGGACCGGTTCTGTGCCAGGGCGTCCATCAGTTGCTGGATGTCCCAGGCCGCCAAGACGGCCGGGCTGGCCGTGGCAAGTAGCAGGCCCAGCGCGAGTGACGCCAGTCTAAATAGTCGAACGGGGTGCATCATGGCGTGGGTTGATTTTTCTCAGGAGAACGGCTGGGTCGCGGCACGGGAGCGCGCCAGAAATTAAAAAAGTTGAACCAGTTGTAGGGCGCGCTGCGGCAGTACTGCGCCAACAGCGCAGCATAGCGCGTCATGGCCGCCTGCACCGCCAGCGTGCGCCCGCGTGGCGGCAAGCTTGAGAAGTCGGCCAGGGCCTCGAAATGGATGTCGTAGCGGTTGCCGCCGCGGTACAGCCCGGTCATGAACAAGACCGGGCGTTTCAATATCGCCGCCATCCTGAATGGACCCAGCGGCAGCTCGGCCGGATCGCCCAGAAAGTCAAACGCGCGGGTGTCGTCCAGACCCAGCGACCGGTCGCCCAGCATGCCCACGACCGTGCCCTGGCCCAGCAACTCATGCACCTGAATCATCGAATCGATGTGGCCCAGTGCCACGATGTCCTGTTGCGCTTGCGGGTTGATGGCGCCCAGCGCTGCGTTGATCTTGTGTGCGTTCTCTTCATACATCGCCATTACCACGCGCAGGCCGGGCTGTTGGCGGCCGATGGCGCGCAGCACCTCAAAACTCCCCAGATGCGCGCCGAGCAAAAAGGCGCCTTGGCCGTCAGCCAGCGCCTGGTCGACGAGTTCTTGGTTGTGAACACGGATATCGAACAGATCAAAGCGCCCGTTGACCAGATAAAGCCGGTCATGGGTCACCGACGCGAAACTCAAAAAATGCCGAAACAAGTGGCGCCAGCCGACTGCTGCGGGCGTCGGCAGTTGCAGCACCCGGCGCAAATAGTCGCGTGACATGCGACGCGCGGTCGGCGCAAACGCCAGGAAATAGGCCGCAATGGCGTAAAGCACCACGCGGCTCGCGCCCCGGCCCAGCCGCAGTGAAAGCCAGGTCATCAGGCGCAGCATGAACAGGCTGCTGCGCTCGGGGCGTTGTTGCCATTCAGCGCCGCCGGGTGGCGTGGCCTGCTGCTGCGTTGTCATGGCGCAGACGCTGGCAACACCAGTGTGCCGGTGGCGACTTTGCGCTGGCCGCTGGAGATATCGAAACGGGTGCTGCCCGAGGCGCCCGGGGTGAGCAAAAGCGTCAGGGTCTCGCCGGGGCCGACCGGGCTCAGAAATTTGGCGGCGCTGATCTGGCACAGCGGCGTCGTATCAAAGCCATCCCCGGATGCCCTGGGGCGCTGTGTTTGCAGCACGGCATGAACGACGGCATCCAGCAAGACCACGCCCGGCACAATCGGCGTCCCCGGAAAATGGCCGGCAAAAGCCGGGTGATCCGGCGCGATGAAAAGCGTGGTCTCAAGCTGCATGGGGCGTGCCTTTGCGCTGATGCCGGGAAGCCAGTGCCTGCAATGCGTCGCGCGGCAATTTGCCGGTGCTGTTGCGAGGCAGCGACGCCAGCAGCACCAGCGGCCTGGGGATGAACACCGCGTCGATGCGTTCGCGCAGCGCCGCCAGCAGCGCGGCGGCTCTCAGGCCGGGCGCGACGGCAAAAGCCATCAATCGCGTCACGCTGGCGTCGTCATGCTCAGCGGGCATAAAAAACGCGCCGTCGATCACGCCCGGGATGGCATTGAGCTGATGGTTCAGGTAGTCGAGCGAGCTGCGTTTGCCCGCGATGTTGATGAGGTCGGCGGTGCGGCCATGCAGCAGGAACCGCCCACCATTCAAAAGCTCGAGTTCGTCCGCCATGGGCATCGGCGGATCAACATGCCCGCCCGAGACCCAGGTGCGCTGCTGCGACACGCTGAGCGTGAGCTCGGGCAACAGCGTCCATTGGGCGGACTCGGTGGTGCGCCGGGTCGCAATCTGGCCGGTCTCGGTGGAGCCGTAGATTTCAACCAAGGGCGCTTGCAGGCGTGCCTCGACGGCCAGCGCCAGCTGCGGCGGCATCGGTGCCGTGGCCGACAGCACCAGATCGGGGGCGGGAATGTCCAGCCCCGCCGCCAGCAAGACCTTCAAGTGCAGCGGCGTGGTGACCAGCAGGCATGGGCGCGGCGATTGCGCGAGCACCGCGCAGATGTCGGCCGGGTAGAAGGGGTGCGCGGCACTCAAGGCTGAGCCGCTTTGCAGCGCTAGCAGCACGGAGGACTCAAAGCCAAACATGTGTTGCGGTGGCACCGTGGCCACAATGCTGTGGCGTCTGCCGTCCAACAGGCCCAGGCGGGCGGCTTCGGCCCGGACGCTGCGAACCAGGCCACCCCAGCTTTTCCGGTGGGCCACCGGCGTGCCGGTCGAGCCGGACGTGAACACAATGGCCGCCGTCCGCGCGGCCGGAATTTCGGGAACGTCATAAGTGGCGCTGGCTGCATCCGCTGCTGCATCAACGGCCAGCGCGCCAGCCCACGCAAATTGGGGCAGGTCAATGGCCTGCGGCTGGTCGACCAGGCAAAACACGTCGGGCGCGAAGTGCTTGACCTGGCGCATCATCTCTGCCGTGAGCGTGGGGGGCAGCAGGCTGATCTTGTCGGCCAGCAAGGCCGCTGCCACGCCGACGGCAAAGCGGTAGCGGTCGACGCAAACATTGAGAACGTGCTGGCCCGGCGGTAAATCTGCAGCCAACTGCCTGACATCGGCCAGAAACTGCGCCACGGTGATGGGCCCGCCATGGCCGTAAGCCAGGATGTCCTGAGCGTGCGGGTGCGTGACCAGCGGCAAGCTGCTCATGGTCGGCGCGCCTGGTCTTGTGCGCTCGCTTGCCGGTATGCGCGAATCGCCGCCAGCGGTCCGGCGCGCTCAGCAGCGGGCAAGGCATAGCAGCGCGCTGCATACTCACCCACAAACATCAAGCCCAGCAGCGGCATGCCCAGCAGGTTGGCAAAAGTGGACCAAATGGCAGCCGGCGCGAGCCAGAACAGCAGCAGCGACAGCGCGGCGGTGGCGCCGAAATAGATAGTCCAGCTCCAGGTGGCCGCGCGCGTGTAGCGGGTGAGCGCCGGCGTCAGGCTGCCGTGCACGATGCTGGCAAAGCGCGAAATCATGGGTGTGCCGCCACGCTGCAGGGTCTTGCCGAAGGCCAGACACAAGAGCGCATAGGTGCCTGCATGTTGCAGCAGAAAGACCCAGTTGTAATGGGCCACCAGCCAGCTCTTGACGCCGTAAATCACCGCGCATGCCGCCAGCCACAGGGCCAGCATGAGCGCGCGTTGGCGCGAGCGCCACGCCAGCATGAAGGCCAGGGCGAGCAGGGGCGCCAGCGCCACCAGGGCGCCCTGCAGATCGGGTGTGGTTGACGCGGCAGCCCGATGGGACAGCAACGCATAAGCGATGCCCAGGGCAAGCAGGCCGCCCCAACGAACGGCTTGCTTGAGCCGTGTCGCCCATTCAGCTTTCACTGGGTACGCTGGGCTGCGATGTGGTTGCTCAGGCTGCGCAGCGACAGGAAAATGGCGTGGTTGTCTTCCTGGCCCGCGCGCAGTTGCAGGCCGTAGCGCTTGGAGACCACGAGCGCAATTTCAAGAATATCGATGGAGTCCAGCCCCAGGCCGTCGCCATACAACGGGTCGTCCGCCTGAATGTCTGCGGCGCCAACGTCCAGGTTCAAGGCGCTCACCACCAGTTCAGCAACTTCAAGTAGCAGGGCTGCATCAGCGGTTGGGGAGGATGCTGGCAGGGTCAGTTGGGGCATGGGAAAAGATCAATGTGGGTGGGGGCAGAGTGACAAAGCCGGCACCGGTGGGCCGGCGGACCTTGTCGCGGGCCTGATTTTAACGAAAAGCGGCTGCGCCAGATAACGGACGCTGCTGGCGCAAGGCCGCTCTCTAACGGGGCGCCACGCGTTTGATGAGTTGCTGGCGGATCGCGGTGAGTTTCGCCTTCAGCCGGCGTTCGTTGACCGACCCGACGCGCAGCATGATTTTTTGGCCGGCTGACAGCGACTCGAAGGCAGGATTGGCAAACTCGTAGCGCACCCAGGGTTGCAGCGACGGAATTGACCCTTTGACCTCGGTCAGCTGAACCTCGATGGGCTCCACGGCAGCCGGTGTGGCGAGCAGTTGGTCAATCACCGCAATCAGCCGGTCGTTGAAGTAAGCCTTGGGGTAACCCAATTCTTCATACGCCTGTTGCAGCAACGGGTACATGCGAATGTACAAATCGACGGCCTTGCCCGCGTCTACCGATTCGGCCAGCAGCACCAGCGGCGTGTAGCGCTGGCTGTTGTCGGCGTTGATGACGCTGCCATCCGCGCGTTCTTCAACCATGAACCGGCCAGGCGTCGGCTTGATGGGCCACAGCATGGGCGGCGCGTGGGAGCGTCCGAGGTTATCGACAGTGGCTACCAAGCGGCGCGGAAATTCATCAAGCGCAAAGAACTCAAGAACCGCCTTGCGACCCAGAAGCTCGGTCAACACCGTGCCCATATCAGCCGCTTTCAGGGGGAGCGCCTGGGCAGGTGGTGCTTCGACCGGGTACTGGATCACCGGCTCTGCGGGCGCCGCAGCCGATTCGGGGACGGCCAGTGCCGCAGGTTCGGGTGCAGGTGCAGCAGCAACAGGCGCCTGGGGCGCGGGCCGGGACATGTTCCACCAGAGCACTGCCGCGCCGATGATCACCGCGCAGATGACGACTGCCAGCAGCGTGCGTCGTGCCGTGCTCATGCTGCCGGCGGTGCAAGCCTGGAGGCTGTCATCGCGTTTTCTGTTCGTGTAGCCATAAGTTTAATTATCTACCTCCCCCTGGTGCCAAGACGCAACCGGATGTATCAGCGGCTGTTGCGCAGGTGTCGCACCGCTTGCGAATCATCAAATCCCCGCATTTTTTCGGGGGGCTTTTGGCTTGCCAGCCGGGTTACCACGCCTTACTATTTTTCTGCTGGCGGCGTCTAAAACACATCAGACAATCCGTCAAGGTAAAGCCTGTGTCAATTTCTACTGGAGGTTCACCATGATCATTCGTACTCTTCTTGCCGCCGTTGTTGCTGCCGCCGCGCTACTCACCACCACGGGCTGTGCCGTTGGCCGTGGCCAGCAGACCGTCGGGTCCTACATTGACGACGCCACGATTACCACCCAAATCAAGGCGCGCTACGCTGACAACACGCAGGTCGCCGCGACCAGCATCAGCGTCGAAACCCTCAACGGTACCGTGTTGCTGTCGGGCTTTGCCAAGAACACCACGGAAAAAACCTTGGCCGAGAGCATCGCGCGTGGTGTGAACGGGGTGAAGTCCGTGAGGAACGAGATCGTCGTGCGTCCGTGAGCGTGCGCGCAACGAACTTGTGATTCTTCAAGACCGTGCGGCAGCGCACGGCACCCAACAGCAAGCCCCTCCGCGTTAAGGGTTTGACCCAGCCCGATCCCCGCCGGGGCTCCCTTTGGTTGCGCCCATAATGGGCCGCAAACCATCTCAGGGACGGGATAAGAAAAATGGCTACCTTGATACCGGCGCTTGGCGCCTGCGTGTCGCGCATGACCTCAGGCGAGCGACGCCTGGCCGAACGGCTGGAACAAAAGCTCGACGACGACTACCTGCTCTGGTACGACGTGCCGATGGGCCCCCATCAGTCACACCCCGACTTTGTCGTGATGCACCCTCGGCGCGGCCTGCTGATTCTGGAAGTGAAAGACTGGAAGCCCGACACCATCCGCCAAGCCGACAAGCTCAACTGGGTGATTCTGGACCACGGCCAGCCTAAAACCGTCGCCAGTCCCATCGAGCAAGCCCGTCAGTATGCCCACACCGTGGTCGACGCCCTCAAGCGCGACCCGCAGCTGGTGCAGGCCGATGGCAAACACCAAGGCCAACTCGCCTTTCCGTGGAGCTACGGCGTGGTGTTTCCCAACCTCACGCGCAAGCAGTTTATAGATGGTGAATTGCACCGCGTGATCGAGCCAAACCGCGTCGTCTGCCGCGATGAAATGACCGAGTCGGTGGACGCCGAAGACCTGCAAAGCCGCCTGTGGGGCATGTTCCCGTACATGATGGGCGGCGTCATGAGCCTGCCGCAACTGGACCGCGTGCGCTGGATCATGTTCCCGGAGGTGCGGGTGCAGACGCAGGGCGCGCTGTTTGACGACAACGACCTGGACGCCGAACTGCCCGACATCATGCGCGTGATGGACCTGCAGCAAGAGCAGTTGGCGCGCAGCCTGGGCGACGGCCACCGCGTCATCCACGGCGTGGCGGGCTCAGGCAAGACCATGATCTTGGGCTACCGCGCCGAATACTTGGCCAAGGCCAGCACGCCCACCAGCAAACCCATTCTCATCCTCTGCTTTAACGAACCGCTGGGCGTGAAGCTTCACAGCGTGATGCAGGCCAAGGGCTTGGGCGACCGGGTGCATGTGCGGCATTTTCATAGCTGGTGCCACCGCCAGCTCACGGCCTTTGGGCAAGCCCTGCCCGAGCAAAACATGCCTGTGGGCACCAAGATGATTGACATGGTGGACCGCGTCATCCGCGCGGTGGAGCGCAACCAGATACCCGGCGGCCAATACCAAGCGGTGATGATTGACGAAGGCCACGACTTCGCGCCCGAATGGCTCAAGCTGGTGACCCAAATGGTGGACCCCGCCACCAACAGCCTGCTGGTGCTGTTTGACGATGCGCAAAGCATTTACGAGCGGGCGCGAAGCAAACAGTTCAGCTTCAAAAGCGTGGGCATTCAGGCGCAGGGCCGCACTACCATTTTGAAGATCAACTACCGCAACACCCGGCAAATTCTCCAAACCGCCAACCTGATTGCCGCAGACCTGCTAACGGCAGATGACCAAGATGACGACGGCATTCCGCTAATCAAACCCGTGAGCTGCGGGCGCGAGGGGCAAGCACCCATCATCATCAAACTACCCACCTTGCAGGGCGAAGCCGTGGCCATAGCCGAGCACTTGGCCCAAGCCCACACGGAGGGCTTTGCCTGGGGCGACATGGCGGTGCTGTGTGCAGATGCCAAAACCCGCGACCTCTGCGCCCGCACCCTGGCCCAACGCAAGATGCCGGTGGAGAACCGCCTGGGCGCGGGCGACTATGACCCCACCAGCAACAAAATCAAGGTGATGACCATGAAGGTCAGCAAAGGCCTGGAGTTCCCCGTGGTGGCGCTACCCGGCGTGGGGCACATGCCCGGGCCCGGTGAGGACGAGAAGAAAGCGGCGCGGGTGTTTTATGTGGCGGCGACAAGGGCTACGCAGCGACTGCTGGTTACAGTCAGCGGCGACAGCGGGTTTGGACAACGGCTAAGCGCCACCCCCTTGGATCACCTGACAAAAGGGTTGCACACATGAACGACATCACGCAAGGGGCATCGCCCACGCCTGCCGACAACCTGCACGCCGAACTGCGCAGCCTGATTGCCAGCAGCCGCCAGCGGCTGGCGGGTGCGGTGAATGTGGAGCTGACACGGCTGTATTGGAGTGTGGGCAAGCCACTGCACACCGAGGTGCTGGGCGGTGCTGACCGCGCCAAGTATGGCGACCAGCTTATCAAGCGTGTGGGCGATCAATTGGCACAAGAATTTGGTCGTGGCTTTGAGGCCAAAAACTTGCGCCGCATGGTGCAGTTTGCACTGGCTTTCCCGGACACGGAGAAAGTCGCATCACTGATGCGACATTTGAGCTGGACGCATTTTTTGCAACTTCTTCCCCTCAAAACCGAGGCGGCACGCTGGTTTTATGCGCAGCAATGTGTGGAATCACGCTGGAGCGTGCGTGAACTCCACCACCAGATCGAACGCAAAGCCTTTGAGCGCACCGAACTCGCATCGCTGCAAGCCCCCGCCCCCGTTCATGCTGAGCCTACTGAGGCCAGCCCCACCAGCCCCGCCCAAGTCTTCAAAGACCCGTATTTCTTAGACTTTTTGGGCCTGCGCCAAGGCCACGACGAGGCCGACCTAGAAGCCGCCATCCTGCGCCAGCTAGAAGCCTTCATTCTGGAGCTGGGCCGGGGCTTTGCGTTTGTGGAGCGCCAAAAGCGTATGGTCATCGACGGCGAAGACTTCTACCTGGACCTGCTTTTCTACCACCGCCGCCTGCGCCGCTTGGTAGCCATCGAGCTGAAACTGGGCCGCTTCAAAGCCGCGCACAAAGGCCAGATGGAGCTGTATTTGAAATGGCTGGACAAACACGAGCGCCAGGCGGGTGAAGAGTCCCCCATCGGCCTGATTCTGTGCGCCGAATCCAGCCGCGAGCAAGTGGAGCTGCTGCAAATGCACAAAGACGGCATCACCGTGGCCGAATACTGGACCGAGCTGCCGCCCAAGGCTGAGCTGGAGCAGCATCTACACCAGGCTTTGATCGAAGCGCGAGAACGGCTTGCGCGGCGGGGGGTGTTGTTGGAGGGGGGTGAGGATGAGTGATGTGCGCAAAGGCCTGGAGTTCCCCGTGGTGGCGCTACCCGGCGTGGGGCACATGCCTGCGCCGGGGGAGGACGAGAAGGAAGCGGCGCGGGTGTTTTATGTGGCGGCGACAAGGGCTACGTAGAGATTGGTGATGGGGGTGGGTGGGAATTGTGATGACCTGTTGAGTTATTTTTGCAATGCGCCATCAGTCAAACCTTCATCAATAAATCTGTAACCCCGATTTGATAATCCTACAAACTGACGCTTGCGGCATGAGAAAAAATACTGAGAGAAAGAAGATGAAATGAAAAATGATCAAGCTGGCTCAACATGGAAAAAATGGGACCTACACGTCCACACACCATCATCAGTTGTTCATAACTATCCTGGGACTGATGAAGAAGCTTGGGAAGCATTCTTGCTCGATCTGGAAGCCCTGCCACCCGAGTTCAAAGTCATCGGTATCAATGACTACATTTTCATCGATGGCTATGAGCGTGTGCGCAAAGAGAAGTCTGAAAACGGGCGGCTCAAAAACATTGATCTGCTGCTGCCAGTGATCGAGCTGCGTTTAGACAAATTTGCAGGGGTAGTAAAAAAAGAAAAAGACGGCACTTATTCGCAATCGGGCTGGACCCGAATAAACCTGCATGTCGTGTTCGACGCGCTTGATCCAGAAGTGATTCGCCAGCAGTTCCTCGGATCTCTCGCCCCATGCTACGACCTGATCCCAGACTCAAGTAATTGGAAGGGAAAGTGGAGTAGCGTCATCACTCGAAATAGTCTGACAGAGCTTGGTCAAATGATTATCGACTCCGTGCCAGCCGACAAGAAAGCAGATTACGCCTCTCCGTTGGAGGAAGGCTTTAACAACTTATGCGTAAGCTTGGAAAAGGTCATGGAGGCCCTTAACAAACATGCCCTCGCAGGCAAGTATTTGATCGCAGTTGGGAAGACAGAATGGGACAACCTCAAATGGGACAACCAATCCATCGCCGAGAAGAAAAATGTCCTTAATAAGGCCAACTTGGTTTTCACCGCCGCAGAAAATCCCGCCGCCTATGACTCAGCCCGCAAAAGGCTCATTGAATCGAACGTCAAGAACACATTGCTCGATTGCTCGGATGCCCATGCACTGAGCAGCTCGGCGGACAAAGACCGCATTGGCAACTGCTTCACTTGGATCAAGGCTGACGCCACTTTTGAGGGCTTGCTACAAGCGCTCACAGAATTCGAAGACCGGGTATTCATCGGCGACGCGCCGCCAAAGCGACTGTTAGTCGAGAGCAACCGTACCAAATACGTGTCGAAACTTAGGGTCAGTCGCAAACCTGGCAGCACTTTGGCCGACACATGGTTTGATGTGGATCTGCCACTAAGTCACGATTTAGTCGCCATCATCGGCAACAAAGGAAGTGGAAAAAGCGCGCTGGCCGACATTGCTGCGCTTGCAGGCGACACCAAGAATTTCAAGAGTTTCTCGTTTCTGAACGACAGGCGGTTCAGAAACCCCAGGAACAAGCTCGCGCAGCATTTCCTCGGCGCGCTGGGCTGGCACGACAGCACGGAAACTGAGCGGCAACTAGACCAGGACCCCACCGAGACGAGCGTTGAGCGTGTTAAATATCTACCACAGAGCTATCTTGAAACGCTGTGCAACGAGCTCGGTGATGGTGGTTCCGCGACGTTTGATACAGAGCTGCGAAAAATCATCTACACGCACGTTCCCGAAGAATCCCGACTGGGCTACGACTCCATGGATGAGTTACTCAATTTCAAAGTCGCCGAGATAGACAGCGCGCGTGAACGATTGATAAAGGAGATCTCAAAGACGAACGCCGAAATATTGCACAACGAAAATCGCCTAACGCCGAAGTTCAAACAGTCCCTACAAGAACAGCTCGACGCCAAAAGTGCCGAGCTGAAGTCGCTTGAAGGTTCGAAGCCGACTCAGGTGGACGACCCCACTGCATCGGACACCTCCGTCGAAGAGTCCAAAGCGGCTACTGAGAAAATTCAAGCTCTCGAGGACGAACTCATAAAGCTGCGCAACGACGAAAAGCTGCTCCGAGACAAGAAGGCTATTGAAGTGAAACGCCAGGCCGTCCTCATCCGAGTGACCCAAGCGATTTCCAATCACAAGAAAACTTACGACCAGTTCATTGCCGAGTTGGCACCCATGTTGGCCGAGGTAGACGAAGGCTTGAAGGCAGTTGAGTTGATGGACTTGAGGATGGACACGACGAAAATCGAGGCAATTAGCAGTGCGACAAAGGCTTCAATTGCTACCATCGACAACGCCCTCTCCAACCAAGAACCCTCCAGCCTAAACAAGAGGCGCGAATCGGCGGAAGCGGCAGTGGCCGACATCAAGAGCAAGCTTGGGGAGAAGGAGCGCTTGTTCATCATCTTCAAGGAACAAGTTGCAAAATGGGAACGCTCCAAGGCAGACATCTTAGGCAACAAAGACAAGACCCAATCGATTGAATGGTTCAAGGCAGAAATCGCATCACTGGGAACCCTTCCTGCAAAGCTTACTGAGTTGAGGCTTAGCCGCGTGGAGTTGGTCAAGAAGGTCCACGCGCAAATCGTCATGACTGTCGAGGAATACCGCCGCCTCTACGAACCAGTTCAGGAATTCGTTAAGTCCGCCGCCCAGATGGACATGCACTTGCCCTTGGACTTCGACGTCCGCATCGAAGAAGCAGGTTTCCAAGAGCAGTTTCTCCCGCGCATAAATCGCCAGTCTCGCGGTAGCTTCTCCGGCGTGGACGAGAGCAACCAACTTATGCGTGGGTTGTTGAAAGAAGTTAACTTCGTGAATGTGGAATCCACGCTGAAATTTCTCGATACCCTCGACGACATGCTTCACTTCGACCGCCGCGAATCCGGAGGCGGTCGTGAAACCATGATTGCTGACCAGCTCCGGCGTGGTGGCGAACCACAGGAGATTTTCGACTACCTCTTCGGCATGAGCTACCTTTTACCCCGGTATTCGCTCACGTACGACCAACAAGAAATTAGCCAACTTTCCCCAGGTGAGCGTGGATTGCTCTTGCTTGTTTTCTACCTATTAGTTGACAAAGATGACATCCCACTCATCATCGACCAACCCGAAGAGAACCTCGACAACCAGACCATTTTCAAGGTGCTCGTCAAGTGCATCAAGGCTGCCAAACAACGCCGCCAAGTCATCATGGTTACCCACAACCCAAATCTTGCGGTGGTGTGCGACGCCGAACAGATCATTTGTGCGACGTGCGATAAGGCGACTAACACTTTCAATTACATCGCAGGGGGCATTGAGGCGCCCTTAATCAAAGCCAGAGTGGTAGAAATTCTTGAAGGCACTGAACCAGCATTCAAAAACCGGAAGCAGAAGTACGGTCTCTGATGCACCTCCTGTCCTTGACAGGTATTTGGCAATATAGGCGCTACCAGTATTTCAACAAGTGGGGTACCAAAGGTGGCTGTCAGTGGTGCATATACCTGCGGCAACGATATTTTTGAAGTTACTCCGAAAACTTGATACCGCAACAAAATTGCCAACGATAGAAATATGAGTGAGAAGAACTTGAATACTAATGGTGAACCACTTGAGGTCCCGGCAAACGAGTCCAACGGCCTGCGTGATTTGAAGAATGCACTTGAATTCGTCAAGAAATCAATCAAGACTGCAGTACCTGTGAGCATTTCCCTTGGCTCGATGGTCACGCTCCTGTATTGCCTACGAATAGGATACTTGCCGATAGACGGGCTCCAGAGTGTCGCAACCCTAGGCGCCGCCGTTGCGTTCACCGCGGCCATTTTTCTGTTGTTTTTTATCTTACTACTTGCAGTTCCATTTGGCATTACCCACTGGGGCCTGAATGGCGAAGTGAAAGAGATACTTGCAGCATGGTTTTTTGTCCCCACTGGTCCTGACGGTAATAAAGAGGGAATGCCAAAAGAAGCATCAACTTTGCTTCAACGATCGTGGCTTCGCCGCAACCTACTTTCGACAAAATTCAAAATCTTGGTAGGGACCAGCAAAACCGATGACCATCGCTACCTCAGCGGGATAAAGGTTTTGGCGCTGATGATTAGTGTTGGTTCTGCAAGCTGGTTGATGTTGCTTTTTGCTTCAACGGCTAGCGACCCTAGCTATATGCTGACGTTCGATACGCCTTGGCTAGTCTACTTATTTCTTTTTGATGTTTTGGTGATTCTTAGCTACATTCTCAACGGCGTTGATCCAGAACATCCATGGCGCGACCCATGTGTCCGAATTCTTGGTGTGATAGTTTGGTCGGGAGCAAATATTTATGCGTTGCTACCGGTCGTTTTATGGCCATCATTTGCAGGCCTTGAGCTAGACAAACCTTTGCTTCAGTTCGCATACATCGCATTGGCTGGATTGGTCCTGTGGTGCTTCTATGGATTTCACTTGGCTATACAGTTGAATCCCAAAGAAAAGAAGGAACCTCCGTGGACGATAACCTTGATCTTTGTCAGTCTCCTTGCTTTGATGGTGTTGCCAGCAATATTATTGACGCCGAGTTTTCATGATTGGTTGATGAGTCGCACTTCGGTTCGCATGGCGGATGCGCAACTCGCGCTGAAGCCCGAAGCATGTGCAACGCTTAGGGCTAGTGGGATACCCGTTGCGAAGTCATTGAGCGCGGAAAAAGCTGATGACGAAGTCGTTGGCTGCCTACTTAAGGAAGCAACGGTTCTGCTTAGAATTGGCGAACGCTGGCAGGTTTCGATTTGTGAAATTACTGGGGCGAATGGTGTGCTCCGAAAGTTCACTTTGCCCAGTGACCAAGTGGCTAGTTGGACGCAATTGCCAGCGACTAAAGGCTCAACTCCCAAATTAATTGCTGCAAAGAAAATGTGCGCATTGTAGAGTTCAATGCATGAGCGGAATCAAACTCTTCTGCCTCATCATTGGCTTCATGAGTGGTCGCCAGGCCCCGCACAAGGGCCGGTATGCTCAGGCAGATATCGAATGCGACCACCAGCGGTTTGGCGGCTTCCTGAAAGTGTCTCTGGAAGAACTGTTGATTGCGTTGAACGACGACCGCCATTTGCTGCACACCCCGGATGGACTGTTTGCGCAAATAGATTCAGCCGCCAGTGCGGAGCCGCAAAGCCTTTACCCGCAAGGCTTTAGCGCCCAACGATTCATTGAGGTAGTGGAAGCGCAAGCGGTTTGGGATGGTATTTGACTGCCAAGCTGATGCGAATTTAATAGCTGCTCGCGCATATTCCACGAATACGAAGGGACTTCCCGCTTCCCGGTAACGGCATCAAGTGCCAAGATTGGGTTTGGAAGTCAATCTGCAACCTTTAGAAGGAGA
>NZ_JAAFHA010000139.1 GCF_010365055.1 Rhodoferax sp. | reverse complement strand
GAAGCCCTTGCCACCTTGCTGCAAGCGGGTCTGTCCCTCTCCATTCCCCATTGATGACCCGGGCCGTTCGCCGGCCGCATCGCGGTTGGCATGAAGTGCCCCGGCAAGTGGTCATGTTGGCGCTGCTTCACACATAGGATTATTTTCACAGCCTATCCGCGGGTGCCTGTGTGTTGCCGCACAGACGAGAGGGCGTTTTGCGTCTATCTTTGGCACTGAGCATCGGACATCGGGTCCGGCGTTCAGGTCACTACTTGACACAAGTCATTTACTGGAGATTCACATGAACTATGAAGAACGCGACACTTATGGCATGTACAAAGGAAACCTCGTCGGAGGCACCGGAGTCGTTGTGCGGCAAGGTCCAGGCCCCGAGCTCATGGGGGCCGATACGCTGATAGGCAACGATGTCTATAACCTGAAAGATGAAGACCTTGGCGACATCAAAGAAATAATGCTCGATATGCGCACGGGTCGGGTCAGCTATGCCGTGTTATCTTTTGGTGGCTTCCTTGGAATGGGCGAGAAGCTGTTCGCCGTGCCATGGAGCGCATTGAAGCTTGATACGCAGAACAAACGCTTCACACTCAACGTCGAAAAAGATCGCTTGGAAGGCGCTCCAGGATTCGACCAGGAGAGTTGGCCCAATATGGCCGACCCGTCGTGGGAGAAGAGCATCCATGATTACTATGGGACAAAACCATACGCAGGCGACGTTATCGTTTAGGTGATTGCCTGTCACAGGCTTTGTGCAGGATGTCGAAGGTCTCGCTGTCAAGAGCAGCGAGTTTCGACGGGTGCTTTACATGGCAAAACATTGCCAGCCTTCGAGGAGGGCGGTGGAGCCCCAGAAAGACATTGGGGCGGATGTTCATAGGCTCTACCAACTCTTTCGCGGGAAGAAGGGGAGCGGTTGATAGTGCTCTCAATGATGTTCACACACTCTCCACCGCTACTACTTGACCATCTGACTAATCGTTGGCGAATCCCGGGTTTGAACCCAGACCAATCAGTCGCGGTACGTTGGGTGTGTGGTCTTTAACAATCGGTGCACTTTTTAGATACTGCTCGACCACCTCCCACACCGGCTCGCCCGCCGACTGCACGCTGCCTACACCCCATCGTGCTACTTTGTAGGACTTGTCAGCTTGTATCGGCTGTCCGTTCAAAGGCATATCGCTAATGCGGGAATTTATTTTGGCTGCCGGCTCACACGCGTAAACAAGTCCGCCGGTACGCACCATGTCGCCGCCCTGATGCTGATAGGGATCGTCGTTGAAAATTTTGTCGCAAAGTGTTTCCAAGTGTTGTTTGATCTCTGCCCTGGTCATTTGTGCCAAAGAGGTATTTGGATAAGTGATTGTCGTCTGCTCCATCAAGTTTTCGCGGGTGATAATTTGTCCTGGCAATAGCGTGGCCCCCCATCCTGCCCCGCGTTCCCGGTATCGACGCCATCTACTGGGGGCGCAAGCTTGGTGAGTTTTCCAATCCAAGCGGGCAAATTTTTCAGCAAAGCCGCCTCAGGTGCACCCACGCATGAAAAACAACAGCAATAGGATTGGGACCGGGATTCCCACGAGCCAAAGCAAAATCCACCCAATCTTGCCCTTTTCTTTGTTACGCATAGTGATCTTCCTTTCCTTCTGGCGTATGCCGTTAGTTGCGGTCGACATAGTTGCTGGTGCTTGCCTAGTTGCCAGTGGCCCATGTTGACTATTTGAGATATTCATGAAATCTCCTGGCTGATCGTTTCTCGCCGCTCTCAACGTTTGAGGAAGTCAAGCAAGTCGGTGGTCAGCCGTTCCTTGTGGGTGGCAAACAAGCCGTGCGGTGCACCCTCGTATTCGAGCCACGTTGACTGTGCAATGCCTTTGGCCGTGAGGCGGCTTGAGGCATCAATCGGCACAATCTTGTCGTCCGTGCCGTGAACGATCAGCGTGGGCACCTTGATGGTTGCCAATTCCCCACGAAAGTCTGTGGTGGTGAAGGACTTGGCGCAGTCCAGCGTGGCTTTCAGGCTGGCTTGCATCGACACGCTGCGGGTCCATTCCAGCAGCTGCGGGCTGACGGATTGTGACTCTGCCGTGACACCAAAAAATTTCTCAAAAAATCCCGCTAGGAACTTCGGACGGTCGTCATTGATGGCTTGCGCCGTCTTGTCAAACGCGGCCTGTTCCGCACCCAGTAGGTTGTCGCTGGTCTTCAGCCGGAAGGGCAGGCTGGCAGACACCAGCACTGCTTTGGCCACCGACTTGCCGTTGTGGCGCGACAGGTAGCGAGCCACCTCGCCACCGCCCATCGAAAAGCCCACAATGAGCGGGTCCTTTGCCCCGGTTTGGTTGATCACGGCCGCCAGGTCGTCAGCCAGGGTGTCGTAGTCGTAGCCGCTCCAGGGTTGTGTTGAGCGGCCGAAGCCGCGCCGGTCATAGGCAATGGCACGGTAGCCCGCTGGCGCGAGCGCCATCGCCTGGTCATCCCAGCTGTCCGAGGACAGTGGCCAGCCGTGAATCAGGATCACAGGCTGGCCCGTGCCCCAATCCTTGACATAAAGTTCGGTTTGGTCGGCAGTGATGATTTTTGACATGACGGCGCTCTTCTCCTATCGCGCTGCTGGTTTTAGTTCTTACCGAACTTGGCTTTGGCAGCAGCCACACAACTGGTCTTGGCATCACCTGTCATTGCGTCGCACTTTTCAATGGCTACCTTGTAGTTGGCATCTGACTTGTCCTCAGCTGCCTCTTTTTTGGCCTCGCCAATTGTCTTTCCCAGCTTGGCATCTGCCAGTGCCTTGACTTCTACAGCCTTGGCTTCCTTGACGCACACGTCCTTGGCATTGCCGGTCTGGTCATCGCATTTTTCCTTGGCGACGGCGTAAGCAGACTTGGCCTTGGCTTCAAGCACCTTGGTCTGGTCGGCGGCTTTGCCGGTGTAGCTGTATTCCAGCTCGGCGCGTGCTACTGATTCCTTGGCCTTGGCTTCTTGCACACAGACATCCTTGGCGTTGTCTTTCAAGGCATCGCAAGCCTTTTTGTCAACTTTATAGTCCGCGCTGATGCGCGTCTTGTCGGCCTTGTATTCCGCCTTGGTCAGGGTGGCAGCGTGTGCCACTGAGAATGACAGCAGAGCGGCGACGACGAGGGAAGCTTTGAAATTGCGTGAGGTGTTCATAAATATCCTTTTGTGAATGTCAACAATGAAGAAGCAAAGACAGGTGCCGCTCCCTCAAGTAATGAATTTACGCAAATCCAGACAGGTTGTCTGTGCGGTGGCGAACCAAGGTGTGTGTTGGCCACCGCACAGACGCTACTGGGTCGGCTGGGTACGCTTGATCACTCGCGCCCTTTGCGGGCCAGAGCAGGCGAGAAAAACTCGAACCGGATGAAACAAACCACCATGAACATTGAAATGCCAACACCTTCGCCGTCGCCGTCGCCAGAGCCGATGCCTCCCATGCCCATGCCGCCATCACCCATGCCGCCGCCCTCTGAGGTGCCGTCTCCCTCGCCGCCAGCTTCACCGTCGCCCATGCCGCTGCCGATGACGGTCCAGGCAGTGTGCTGATGCCCGAGTCCACCCGCCGTGCGTTGGCGCAGTCAGGTTTGAATGCGCTTGAAACCGACGCCTGGCTGGTCCCCGCTTTCAGCTGCCTCGGGACCATCCAAGCCGCAAAAGCATCTGCTCTGACGACACACCGTCTCGGCCTTCCCACTTCAATTGATCAACTGCCAACACCAGGCCAGACTTGCCGCGTTGGGTTTTTGTTGTGACTGGCGTGGCCAGCCTCGCTCTGATCGGCGGGCTGCTGGTGTCGAATTTCATGGGCGGCGAGACAAAGATCGAACAACGCATAGAACGGATTTATGCGCTCGATGACCCGCGGTTCACGAACGAACTGGGCGTGCTGCTGGGTTCGCCGTTTCTGACAGGAAACAAGGTCAGTGCCCAGCTCAACGGCGATCAGATCTTTCCGCCGATGCTCGCGGCCATCCGCAGTGCCAAGGTGTCCATCACGTTCGAGACCTACATCTACTGGTCGGGCGACATCGGTCATCGACCGCCTCGCCGAGAGTGCAGCACCAGCCGTGCGAGAACTGGGCGATAGGGTCGCCACGACAAACGCTCAAACCTCGTGCATGACATCGAAGTCGGCGGCAGCCATATCGGCATGGGATGGAACCGGGATGTGCTTGCGGCAGTCGCAGACCGACTTGGTCAGCCACCCGGGTTATGGTGCCGGTAGCCATTGGCGACAACCAGAACTCGCTCAAGGCTGGCCTGCGCGGGCCAACGCTGATGGAAGACTTCATTCTGCGTGAGAAGATCACGCACTTCGACCATGAGCGCATTCCGGAGCGCATCGTGCATGCGCGAGGCTCAGCGGCGCACGGTTTCTTCGAGGCTTACCAGCCGCTCACCGAATTCACCCGCGCGGCGCCGTTTCAGGCGGCGGGCAAGATCACGCCGGTGTTCACACGGTTCTTGACCGTGGCTGGCGAGCGCGGCTCGCTTGCCACCGGGGCCGGGAACCAGGCGCTCGCGCAGCTCCACCGACACCGCGCGCGATGTGCGCGGCTTTGCCGTCAAGTTCTACACCGACGAGGGCAACTGGGACCTGGTGGGCAACAACATCCCGGTGTTTTTCATCTACACCGACGAGGGCAACTGGGACCTGGTGGGCAACAACACCCCGGTGTTTTTCCCCCTGTGTCAGACTAGTTGTCGCCTACCAAATTTACCCTTTTCGCGTAGAGACGACCATGAAACCGAAATATTCCGAAGCATTCATTGAACAAGCGATAGTCAAACTACTGACGCGCGGAGATCGCACCATACAGTCGATCGCACAAGAGCTTAACGTTAACTACTACACGGCCAAGAATTGGCTAAAGCGACCAGTCCCTGCCAAGGTCGCGGGCTCTGCGACAAAAGAAAAGCGCCCCCAGGACTGGTCTGCCAAAGAACAGCTCAACGCGCTGTACAAAACACACGGCCTGAGCGGTGAGAGCCTGAATGCCTGGTGCCGCGAAAACGGCCTATTTGCGCACCACCTGACAAGCTGGGAGGGCGCTTTCTGTGCCCAGTCTCAAAGCCCCTCGCAAACGGATTGAACCGTGCTTATCGGGTTGTCACACACACCCACTACCGGTAGTATGTTGAGCAACTGCGTCAACTTGGAGCTGCCGTGGCAATTGATGTGCTTGAGCGAGGCGATTTGCCGTTTCCGCGCTCGCTGCCGGAGTTTCAGCGCCTTTTCGCGGATGAGGCGGCATGCGCGGCCTATCTTGAACGCGCCCGCTGGATCAACGGGTTTGTCTGTCCTCGTTGTGGCACGTTTGGCGAACCTTACCGTATCTCCACGCGCCCAGGCGTACTGCGTTGCCGCAAATGCCGCTGCGATACGAGCCTTACCGCCGGCACCGTCATGGAGCGCACGCACACACCGCTCTCGGTTTGGTTCTGGGCGGCTTATCTGCTCACCAGTCAAACACCTGGCATGTCGGCTGTTCAGTTTCAGCGGCAACTCGGACTGCCGTGCTACGAAACTGCCTTTCAGATACTTCACAAGCTGCGCGTCGGCATGGTGCGACCGGATCAGGACCGAATCGGTGGGACGTCCGGTGAACACGTTGATGCCGACGAAACCTATGTGGGCGGCCGCACACGCGGGGAAGGCAGAGGCGTGCACCACAAGTCTATTGTGGCCGCTGCCGTTGAAGTACGGCACCGCCAACGCGACAGCGCGCTCAATAACCGCCGAAACAGTCGCTATGCCGGGCGTGTGCGGCTTGCGGTGGTGTCTGACCGGTGTGCCGATGCGCTCTGTGGCTTCATCAAAAGCGTCGTGGCACCGGGCGCCAGAATCATCACAGATGATTGGAGCGGCTACGCCGGGCTCACCAAACACGGCTATGACCATGCGGCTGTCGCGGAACGGGGCGATCCACTGGTTGCTGAAGAGTTCATGCCCATTGTTCACCTCGTATTCTCGAACCTCAAGACCTGGTTGCGTGGCATACATCATGGCGTCAGCCCGCAGCACTTACAGGCGTACCTCAATGAGTTCACGTTCCGCTTCAACCGCCGTTTCTACCCGTTCAACGCATTCCGTTCCCTGCTTGGCATTGCGGGCAACGTCACCGCGCCAACCTATGCCGAACTCTACGCCGCGAAGTCGTGAAACACTACATCCAGTGGGTGTGTGTGACAACCCGATAAGCACGGATTGAACTACGTGCGTTCAAGGACGAAATCGCACAACTCAAACGTGACCTGTCGCGCAAGGAAAAAGCCTTATCGGAGGCGGCAGCACTGTTGATACTGCAAAAAAAGTTCCGAGCCCTGTGGGAGGACGAGGCAAAATGACCACCCTCACACAGCGCAGCCAAATCATTACCATGGTGAGCGAGGCCACCCTCGGGCCTTGCCTGCTTCGCGGCACCGGCAGCGCGGTCTGCCCGTCCACCCCCAAGGGGTTCCCTCAGAACCGCGCGAAAACCGGGGGAGAAGATCGGCGCTGTCGCGCCGCCAAGAGTTGGACCTACACCGTCACCCAGCCTGATCCGCTGGGTTTTTTGTTGTCTAGTGCTGGTGCTGCATTTGGGCAATTTGCCTACAGATTGCCTACAAGCCTCCCAAAGAGAAAAGGTTTGCTATTATTTTCATAACAGCAAACCCTTGTATCTATTGGTGCCGGAGAGATGAATCGAACACCCGACCTTCTCATTACGAAATAGAAGGCATGGGCATACCCTCTAATTAATCAACCTTAATAAACCCCTATCTTCCCAATGAAACAGGCATAATTCACCTTAACGGGCTAGCACTCGGTTAAACGAAATCATCCCCTTAATGCTAGCCCCGTGCTAGCCCGGTGCTAGCCCAAAACAAGGAAAGGTGGACACCGTGGCGACCTCGAATCATCAAAAGCTGACGAAGACCCTGTTGAACGGTTTGGCTGCGCCGCAAGTCGGCAAGCGTCAGGTGATTTACGACACCGAAACCCCGAAGCTGGCCATGCGCATGACGCACACCGGCGTGAGGGCGTTCTATGTCGTCAA
>NZ_JAAFHA010000138.1 GCF_010365055.1 Rhodoferax sp. | reverse complement strand
TTCTTGCTCGTCATGACTTTCAGTCTCCTTGGAAAACTCCAAGACTGCCGCGTTATCGATCAACGTTCAAGATGGGTTCGCCGCGCGTTTACGCTGGATGGCCAGTACGGATGCCGCCACCAGGTTGTTGGACTTCTCCCGCGCGACGGGGATGCCCCCCAGCCACATCATCAGGCCACGAAGCGGCGGCTTGAAAAGCTGCTCCTTGCCCATCCAGTAAACATTGAGATTCAGAGCGAAGGCCACCATCAGCGTGTAGGGCAGGTCCCAGTTGCTGGTGTGCGGCGCGGCAATCAGCACACTCTTTGTTGCGCCGGGCGGCAGGCTGCCCTCGATTTTCCAGCCGGCAAGTTTCAAGAATCCAACGGAGAAGCCGCGCAGCAGGGTATTGACGATGGGGGTGGTAAAGAGGGTACGGTGCATGGGCGGGGCGTTCAGATGAGGCGCAGAGCAGTCCGCCACGAAGCACACCACCTTGTTTAACCAAAGGCTAAATTATCCCGTACGACGGGCGTCAATCGCGCGCCTGGCAAGACTTTGCGCAGTCTTGCCGCGTGATCGCAAGCGCATGCTGGTGCTGATCTGGTGCCCGCTGCTTGATGACAGGATGGGGCATTTGTTCAATATTTGTCATGCTTGCCCAGGCGCATGGCTATTGAGTGGGAGATGAATCTACGATCTACGGCAAAAATCAACAGTTCACCATGCGATTGCACCGTGCACGCTGGAAACGCTAGGCAAAGTAGATGCCGCTGGCCAGCGCGTGTTGCTAACTTCCGATGCGGCTCTGCCCTTGGCCATTTGAAAACAGCTGCTTTTTTTCAGTCATATGTGAAATATCAACTGGCCAAACATTGGTGGCGCCCAGACTGTTCATTTGAAATATTCATTACTCGTTTGTCACCCAGTGGCAGTCATCTCACTCGATAGCCGGGAGTTTCCACATGCATGAATCCAACGGTCTTCTGTCGTTGCCATTTGGCCCCAAGCGCCTGCAGCTGTTGCTGATCGCATCAATCGCCATGGGCTGCGGACAAGATCCCATGAGCGCCGGCGCGCAATACATGCAGAAGAACGAGTATGCCTCGGCCGTCATTGAGTTCAAGAACGCAGTCCAGGCCAAGCCCGATGCGCTGCCCGCCCGCCTGGCATTGGCTGATGCGCTTGAGAGGGTGTATGACACGGTTGGCACGGAACAGCACCTTCGTAAGGCCGTAGCGGCTGGCGGTGATGTGAACGCCCTGCTGCCGCGTATCGCTCTGCTGATGCTCGACCGGAACGATCTGGCCAAGATCATCAATGAGTTCAAGGATCAGCATTTGAAGTCGGCTGAAGCAGACAGCAATCTTCGCGCAGTGGTCGCTGTCGCCTACCTGGGTCAGAAGCAACTTACCCTAGCCGAAGAACAACTGAACCGGGCGACAGTCAAAACGGCCGCCGTTACGCTGGCAACGGCCCAGTCGCTGCTCAACCAAGGCAAGAAGGAGCAAGCCATGGCGGGGCTGGACAGTTCGCTGGCAGCGCCAAATTCTCCATGGTGGGTGCTGCGGGGGCTGAGCCGCATCTATGAGGCCAACGGCAAGCGCGAGCAGGCCTTTGAATTCATGTCCCGGGCCTATGACGCGGTACCGTGGCATCGCGGCGTCATGGGCGAGTATGGGGAATTTCTGGTGGAGGCGGGCAAGCTCGATCAGGCCATCGTTATCCGAGACCGGCTCAAGAAACTGGCCCCGACGTTCTACATGACGCACTATGTCAATGCGCTCGTTCTATCCCGCCAGGGCCGCTCAGAAGAAAGCCTGGCGGCGGCTCTCAGGGCTCTCGCCCTTGCGCCGGAGCATTTGCCAGCGACCCTGATGGTCGCTTCGGCTGAACTGCAGAAGGGCGATGTGATGATGGCCGACCGGCGGCTAGGAAAGATCGCCCCGCAATATCCCTTCTCTGTACCCATGCTCCAGTTGCTGGCCCAAGCGCAGCTCCGACTCGGCAAAGACGCCGAAGCCGCTGATTCCATTTCAAGAGGCCTGGGCGTAGCGCCAACCAATGCACGGCTGCTTTCACTGCGCGCGGAAAGCGAAATCACGCGCGGCGCAATCAGGGAGGCCGCTGCCACCCTTGCACAACTCAGCGTGAGCGAACCTGGCAATGCGGCCTACCTGCTACGCCTGAGTGAGTTACGGGCAGCCTCTGGCAATAAGGAGGCGACCAAAAAGCTTCTCGACCAAGCGACTGAGGCGGGCAAAGATAATCCGGCGATCCGCGATCGAATTATTGCCATCGCTTTGGGCATGGGAGACGCCGCACGAGTTCGCCAGTTGGCTGAGCACGCCATCAGAACCAGCCCCCAGGATCCCCAGTCCCACCTGACTCTTGCCGCTGCTTTGGGCATCGAGAACGACCCGGCGGGCGCCTGGCGCGAGACCCTGGCTGCGCTGGATATCCAACCTGCATTTCAACCCGCTCTGAATGCGCTGGCCATGATGGCTAGAGAGCCCAAGCAGCGTGCAGAGTTGGTGCTTCGATACGAACAAGCGATTCAGGCCAAACCCGCCAGCGCCCAGACGTATCTTGAAAATGCCCGACTGATGCAGGCAACTAAGCGGTCTCAGGCCAGCATAACGGCACTGCTGGAGAAGGGTGTGGCCTCTCTGCCGAGCTCTGCCTTGTTGCGTGAAGCCCTTGCCCAGGAACATCTGCGTGCCGGGAAACCTGATGCGGCGCTCAGTGTGGCCCAAACAGGTGCCTCAGCCAGCAATGCGTCCGCCGCTGAAGTGTCCTTGCTCGCCGCGATCTACGAACGCGTTGGAGACACCAAGTTGGCCACCGAAACCTATCGCAAGCTGGCAGCCGACTATCCACAACGCGCAGACTGGCGGCTCAAACTGGCTGAACTGGAGGCGGGCGCCAACCAAAAAAGGGAAGCGACGAGCATTCTTCGCGCCCTGATTACCGACCGCCCCTTTGATCCGCAACCCTATATCGCGCTTGCCAGGCTGACGGCGCCTGACAATCTGCCCGAAGCCCTTTCCATTGCAAAAGAACTCGGCGACAAGGAAGCCCACAAGTTGACGGCCATGCTCCTACAAGGAGACTTGCTGGCCCAAGCGGGGCAAGCGGATGAAGCGTTAAAGCAATTCGCCCAAGCTGCAAAGGCCGGCGCTGTGCCCGCCGCTCTGCTGCGCAGCGTTCAGCTGCTTGACCGCACCAAACGCAGCCAGACTGGCGATGAGGAACTGGAGAATGCCTTGCGCAAATATCCTGAAGATTTGGCGGTCATCGGTTTTGCGGCACAGCGTATCCGCGCTCAGGGCAACCCGGCAAAGGCGGTCGAACTACTGCAAAAAATTGCTGACAAGAATCCCTCAAATCCCGTTGTGCTCAACGACCTTGCCTGGGCTCAGATTGAAGCCAAGCAAGCAGATGCGCTAAAAAACGCGACCCGGGCGGCCGAACTCGCGCCAAACAGCCACGAGGTGCTGGACACGCTTGGCATGGCACAGGCCTTGGCTGGCAAGCAGACTGAGGCGATTGCCACCCTGCGTACAGCGGTCAACCTTGCACCGAGAGTGCCAACATCCAGGCTGCATCTTGCCGAGTTGAATATCGCCGCTGGAAATCGCAAGGAAGCTGCAAATTTGATCCAGCCCCTGAACCGAAAGCAACTCGGAACCAAAGATCAGCAAACCCTTGACCGATTGACCCGCAGCCTTGACGGATAAGTGCGCGGTGCGAAGCGGGTCATATTTAATGGATCAATTGAGTTTCCTGATACATAGAGAATAGGCAAAAAAAGGCGGCCTGTGGCCGCCCCTTTTCAGCATCAATCAGACCGCGTCAAACGTTCTTGCGACGACGTGATGCTGCAAGACCGGCCAAGCCAAGGCCAACCAGCGCCAAGGATGCGGGTTCAGGAACATTGTTGCCGGGATCCGGGATCCGGGCACCGAAACCGTCAAGGTAGACATAGCCCCAGTGACCGGTTGGCTGACAGTCTGCCGCCAGCACCGACAGAGTGAAGGTGTGACCAGAAAGACCAGCCACAGACAACTGCTCGATTTGCCAAAGCGGGGTGTAGAAATTGTCATTTAAGACTGAAAAACGTGCATCCACGCCAGTCCCATCGTCAGCGGCGTTGTAGGTCCGATCGATCAGATTGACGCCGTCCGTATCGTCGCGCAGAGTAAGCCGCATGGTCGCAGCATCGCTTATGCCGTGAGCACCCAGGAGAACCGCTTTCCAGGCGAAGAAGATATCTGTGTCCGTGTAATTCGCCACCGTCTGGCTGATCGCAGACGCATAACCACCCCAAGTCGTGTCCTCCACGCGGTAGGCATAGTTACCACCGTAGACGGTGTCACCTAGCGCTACGCCGACGTTGGGATCGACATAGCTGGTGCCGATCACCGCGGAGTGCGTGCCAGTACTACCACTCGCCAGCACCAGCGCTGGCGTCAGCGTGGTGTTGTCGACTCCGGCGCGATAGTAGGAATCCGCGACGGACCAACTACCCGTATTGCCATCTTCAAACCCGCCGTTTACAAACGAAGCGGCAAATGCAGGAGCCGCTACAAGCGCTGCAATCGCCATTCCCATTGCTGTTTTTTTCATTTTCATTCTCCTAAGGTAAATGTCAAAAACCAACCAACTACACTAGTCACTAAACGCGTCGTTACATAAGCACAAATCGTACCAATCAGGCCTAAATTACCTAACTATTTGTTTTGCATGGCTTTTTTTACAATTTTGAAAGTGATTGCTGCAGTCGGTGTAAATATTGACGACACTTCTGGGCACGCGCAAGGCGCTCAACGAAGGCAATCCGTTATTGCGCAAGAGAGGTCAGCAGATATCCTGGTAGGAAGTTTTCAAGTAAGCAGAAGATGACGGGCGACACAGGCAATCTAAGATAGCCCCCTTTCACCACTCACCGCCAAGCGCTTTCAATGCCCTGGCTTAAGGGCAGCTTCCGTGATGGTCTTTCAATCAATCCCCATGTTCAAACAGACGCTTTCATGCTCAGTCGCCTAGGCATTCTGGTCATGCAACTGCTCGGGCGTTTGCCGCTGGCATGGGTGCGTGCGCTGGGCTACAGCCTGGGTTGGGCCCTGTACTTTCTGGTCGTGCCACGGCGGCGGGTGGCCCTCACCAACTTGCGCTTGTGCTTTCCCAATCAGCCTGAAGCGCAACGCCGGGCCATGGCGCACCGCACGTTCATTCACTTTGCCCAAGCCTGGCTGGACCGGGGCTGGCTTTGGCATGGCTTGCCCGAGGTGACACGGCGGCGCTTGACTTTGATTGGCGCGGTGGCTGAACTGGACGGCAATGAACCGGTGGTTATCTTTGCGCCCCACTTTGTCGGTCTGGATGCGGGCTGGACGGCGCTGACCCAGCAGCTGCCGCGCCGATTCACCACCATCTATACCAATCAGGCCAACGAAATTGTTGATGCCTGGATTCTGGCCGGGCGCCAGCGTTTTGGGTCGGTGCGGCTGTTTGGACGGATCGATGGCGTCAAGACCATCGTGGCGGCGTTGCGCTCGGGCGAGCCGCTGTATCTGTTGCCTGACATGAGCTTTGGCCAGGAAAGCTCTGTCTTCGTGCCATTTTATGGTGTGCTGGCTGCGACGGTGCCGTCACTGTCGCGCTTTGCCAAGCTGGGCCGCGCCAAGGTGGTGCCGGTGGTGACGCGCATGACGCGCCAGGGCTATGAAGTCGAGGTGATGCCGGCCTGGCCGGACTTTCCCTCCGACGACGCGGTGGCGGATACCGCACGCATGAACCAGCGGCTGCAGTCATACATTGATGCCATGCCGGATCAGTATTTTTGGGTCCACAAGCGCTTCAAGGACCGCCCACCTGGCACCCCTTCGGTTTACTGAAATTTATGCCATTTAGCCCTCTGGCCCCCGTCAAATATGGGTGAGTAGCTATTTTTTTGAAGTCAAGATGACTGCAAAAACTCACTGATCAATTGCGCGACCAGCACGGGTTGTTCATGCACGATCCAGTGCGTGGCGTCGGCCACGGTTTTGATCGTCAGTGGGTCGACATAGTCGCCCAGACCCTCGAGCAGTGTGGGCGGCAGCGCGATATCGCCCAGTCCCCAGATCACCAGGGTGGGCAGCTTCACGGTCAACATGGCGCGCGGCAGCTCTACTGCAGCAGCCCCAGGGTCATCGGCGCGCGGTGGACGCAGCGGTGAGGCCCGGTACAGATTGCAGCCACCCGTCAACCCGGCATCCCAGACCGCGCGGTACTGCGCCTTGGCGTCTTCCGTGAGCCAAGCGGCAGCGTGCGCGCCAAATTGGTCGGTTAGGAACTCCCAGAGGCGCCGGTGGTCGTCCTGGGCCAGCAATTCTTCGGCGTCCGGGCGAACCAGGAAATTCATGTAGGCGCTGGCGGCCCGCTGCGCAGGGTTGTTTTTGAGCTCACGCAAGAACGTGCCCGGATGGGGGGAGTTGATGATGACCAACTGGCGGGTCAGATCGGGCAACTGGTTGGCCAAGTTCCACGCGACCGCGCCGCCCCAGTCGTGCGCCACCAGCGCGGCAAGCTGGCCGCCCTGCTCTGGCGCCTCGATCGCAATCAAGGCGGCGATGTCTTGCACCAGGTGCTTGGGGCGGTAGGCGCTCAGGTCCGCGGGTGCGCTGGAGCGCTCGAAGCCACGCAGATTGGGCGCCACGCAGCGGTAGCCACCGTTCTCGGCGCGAGAAAAATGCACCAGCAAAAAGTCCCACACAAAAGCCGCTTCAGGAAAGCCATGCAGGAACATCAGCACCGGCCGCCCCCGCGCGCCAGCGGCCCGGCAACTCAGGGTGATGCCATGCGGCAATGGCTGGGAGTAAGTCTCGATCATGGTGAGGTCAGCCCGTCAGAGTCAAAACGGGTTTGAGACTACGATGGCAGACAGTCTTGCGCAGTCGCATTTGGGACCGCAGCCGATGGGCGCGCACACGTCGGATCAGGCTGCGGGGTGGGCCCATTGCCACAAGAGCGTGGCCACCTCATCGATGCCCTGGCGCTTGGTGGCCGAAAACAGCCGCACTTCGCCGCCACCGGCCTGCAGCTTCATGAT
>NZ_JAAFHA010000137.1 GCF_010365055.1 Rhodoferax sp. | reverse complement strand
CAGCGCTCACCGTCGTGCCAAAGCCGCAAGCCAGCCCTGTCGAGGTGGTGGAGAAAAACAGCAACTTCAAGAACGTCGCCCTGTTCCTGGCAGCGCCATTTATCGGTTTGGCCTATGCAGTGATGCTTCCCCTCGTTGGCACCGCCATGCTGGCTTGGATAGGAGTGCAGGCCTTGATGAAGAAGTCTCGCGCGAAGTAAGGTGAACACCTTCAAGGACGACTGTCTACTCTGATGGTTCTGCAGGCGACCAACTCAAAAAAAGAGAGAAATTTCCATGAGTACATTGTGCACATTGACCGATAGGTTTTTGCTTTTACGCCCAAACAGCCTGTTCTTGCTTGGCCTGTTTGCATTGGTGCTTTCTTTTGCTGGGCCAAGGGCTCACGCTCAAGAAAGTGCTCTGGCCAAAGAAGAACTGGCATGCTTGAGGTGCCACGACAAAGTGGGCCCGGGGAAAACGCTTGAAAGCGGAGAGGTGCTTTCCCTGGCCATCTCCACCAATGCCTATGTCGATTCGATGCACAAGGACACCAGTTGCGAGGACTGCCACGACGACATTGATGCCAAGACCCACGGCAAGACCATAACGCCCATCAAGAGCAAGCGCGATTTTGCCCTGGGCATGCGTGAGTCTTGCCGCACCTGCCACGCCAAGAACTTCACCCAGTATGACGACAGTGTCCATGCGGCGATGATCAAGGATGGCAACAAGGAAGCCCCCTTGTGTTCCGATTGCCACAATGCACACACGGTTCGTTCCACCAAGACTGCCGGCCCGATCGCGGCCACAGCCTGTGCCAACTGCCACGAAGATATCTTCAAGGCCTATGCCAAGGATGTGCATGGGCTGGCGCGCGTTGCCAACGGCAAAACTGCCCCTATTTGTGCCGACTGCCACAAGTCCCACGGGGTCTTGGCTGCATCCTTGGGAAATGGCATCAAGGACGCCTGTCTGACATGCCACGAAGACTCGATCAACCAGCACAAGGAGTGGTTGCCGAACGCCGGGCGTCACTTTGAAGCGATCTCGTGCCCGGTTTGTCACGCGCCGACAGCGCAGCGCCGGGTCAATCTCCGGCTTTATGACAATGTGGCCATGAAGCAAGTCTCTGAAAAGACGGGCGTGCCGCAGTTTGAAAAGCTGACCCTGGCTGCCGACGCCAAGGACATGGGACTCGATGAGCGGGCCTTGTGGAGTCTGCTGAAAGAATTCAACCAGGAGGGGAGCGAAGGCAAAACCGTCTTGCGCGGACGCCTGGAGGTTTCTTCTGGCATTGAGGCGCATCAGTTGAGCGAGAAATCCAAGGCCATCAAAGACTGCAACGTCTGTCACCAAAAAGGCGCTGAACCGTTTCAAAGCGTTTCACTGACCATCGCGGGCCCAGACGGCAGGCCGATACGCCATGGCGTTCAAAAAGACGTCTTGACCTCTTTGCTTGCCACCGAGTCTGTGCGCGGCTTCTACGCCATTGGCAGCACGCGGATCAAGCTGTTGGACTATTTGTTGTTGGTGGTCATGCTGGGTGCCATCACCGTGCCCGTTGGCCACATGACGATCAAGCGACTATTCAAAGGCATGCGGGACAAGTTGGAGGCAGAGAAAAAGGCTGCTCGCGCGCCGGCCGAAGGACAAGATTCAACCCCTCATCGTCGCGCCGATGATGACACCTCAAAATAGCAGGAGTTAGCCATGCAAAAGCTTTATATCAATCCGCTGCCGGTCAGGATTTGGCACTGGACCAATGCCACTGGTTTCGTGCTATTGATTGCAACCGGACTGCAGATCCGATACCTCGACCTGATGCAGTTGATGTCATTCAGAACGGCGGTGGTGGCTCACAACTGGATTGGCTTTGTGCTGATCGCCAATTTCTTCATCTGGTTAGGCTTTTATCTTTTCACAGACAAGATCAAGGTCTATCACCCCGAGCTTAGCCCGATGAAGTATTTTCGCGCCAGCTTTCGGCAAATGCAGTTTTATGGTTATGGCATCTTCAAGGGCGATCCCAACCCGCATCATCCAAGCGCCTACCGCAAATTCAATGCCCTGCAAAGCATGATGTACCAGATCATCATGATGCTGCTGGTGCCCATTCAGTTCTTTTCCGGGGTATTGCTGTGGGATGTGTCACGATTTTCCGCCTTGGTCGAGATGTTTGGCGGCGTGCGCGTTGTCGATACCGTGCATGTCCTGCTGTTCATCGTGTTCAGCGGATTCATCGTGGTGCATGTCTATTTGGCAAGCCTGGGTCACACGCCATCAGCACACTTCAAGGCAATGATCACCGGTTACGAGGAAATAGAAGACGAACCGAAACGCGGCGACGCGGCTTCCTGAGCAAAAAAGGCGAGGTCTCATGGACCTCGCCTGAGAGAATCACATCAGGTCAAATGGATTCGGGTTCGCCATCGTCGTATTGGGTATCCCGAACCCGGATGTTGTACTTCTTCATCAGCGCCTGAAAATTGGTGCGCTGCATACCGGTTGCTTCAGCACTGCGGGTGACGTTCGACGCATTTCTTTTAAGCGTTTCCTGAACGAACAGCTTTTCGACTTCTTCGACCGACTTCTCTCTGGCTATTTTCTTGATGCGCTTGAGTTCATCGCTGGTGCGCGGCACGTCCAGATCGAGCCGCGGCGCGTTGTCAATGATGTTGGCCAGATGCGCTTGGCGAATGATATTGTCAGACGACAGAATCACCGCCCGCTGCATGGTATTTTCAAGTTCACGCACATTGCCTGGCCAGCCATAATTCATCAGCAGACTCATCGCCCCGTCTGAAATCTCTGACACCGGCTTGTCCAGCTCATTGCAGAAGGCTTTCAAGAAATGAAAGGCCAGCGCAGGGATATCGTCACGGCGCTTGCGCAGGGCCGGCGAGTGGATCGGGAACACGTTGATGCGGTAATAGAGATCCTCGCGAAACGTTCCTTCCGCCACCATCGCCTTGAGGTCCTTGTTGGTGGCGGTGATCAGCCGGACATTGGTTTTTTGGGTGGTGGTAGCGCCCACCGGCCTGAATTCACGCTCTTGGATGACACGCAGCAATTTAGCCTGGGTTGACAGCGGAATGTTCCCGAATTCATCCAGAAACAGTGTGCCATTGTTGGCGACTTCGAACATGCCACGCTTGTTGGCCACAGCCCCGGTAAATGATCCCTTGGTGTGTCCGAACAGTTCGCTTTCCAGAAGGCTTTCACTGAGCGTGTTGCAGTCCACGGTGACAAATGGCTGGTCCTTGCGCAAACTGTTGTAATGAATGGCGCGGGCAATCATCTCCTTGCCAGTGCCACTCTCACCGGTGATCAGCACCGTGCTGTTCGTGGGGGCGCACTTGGCGATCAATCCAAAAACAGTCTGCATCGGCGGGCTGGAGCCAATGATGTTTTCAAAACGGTATTTGGAACTGACTTCGGTCTTGAGCTTGCGATTTTCCTGCAACAATTGGCGCCGCTCCAGCGCACGATTCACCACCAGCTTGAGTTCATCCGGGTCGAAGGGTTTCGACAAATAATCAAAAGCGCCCAGCTTCATGGCCTTGACGGCGGTCTGAATCTCGGACAGCCCGGTCATCATGATGACATCGACATCCGGATGGCTTTCCTTCACATGCTGCAGGACCTCGAGACCGTCCATCTTGGGCATCATGACGTCCAGCACAATGATGTCGTAGGCCGTCTCATCCACTTTTTTCAAAGCCTCAAAGCCACTCTGGACGGAGTCAACGGCATAGCAGCTGTCGCTGAGGATGCGCACGCAACTCCGAATGACAATCTCTTCGTCGTCAACGATCAGTATTCTGGCAGTCATGGGGTGCTCGCGGCCATATGGTTTTCGGCTTCATCAAAAGGGGGCTTGATCGGAAGACAGACGTGAAAAGTAGTTCCTTCATCAACGACGCTGTCGACTGTGATCTTGCCGCCGTGCGCTTTGATAATGCCATAGCTGACCGACAGGCCAAGCCCGGTTCCCTTGCCCACCTCTTTCGAAGTGAAAAATGGATCGAAAATGCGCTCCAAGTTATCTGGCGGAATACCGCAGCCGGTGTCCGTGACGCTGACCTCCACCATCGGACTCGCGTCAACACCCGGTTGATCTGAATCCGTGCTCGGGCAAAGGCGAGTTGCGACTGTGATGCGGCCCTGGCCCTCGATGGCTTGCTGCGCATTGACGAGCAAATTCATGACGACTTGTTTCATCAGATCAGCGTCGCCCCATATCTGCGGCAAGGCAGGATCAAGCGCAGTCATGATTTCGATATGCTGCAAGGATGCTGGTCGTTCAACAAAACGCACGGTGTCTTCAACCACGAGATTCAGGTTGAAAAATCCCTTGACAGGCACTTTTTCCCGCGCGAAATCGAGAAGTCGCCGAATGATGCTGGCACAGCGTTTGGTCTCGCGGATCACCAGGTCCAGATCGGCTGCATCCTCACTGCCTTCTGCGGCTTTCTTGCGCATCAGGGAGGTAAAGGTCAGCACACCAGTGAGCGGGTTATTCAATTCATGGGCAATGCCCGACGCCAGCACGCCGATGGAGGCCAGCTTTTCTCCCTGTGCGACCTCCGCCTTGGCGGCCATTAGTTCCCGAGTTCGCTCTGTGACTTTTGATTCCAGGGTGTGCAGCATGTCCTGCATGTCTGACCTTGATGCCTGCAGTGCGTCAGTCATATGATTAAACGATGCGGCGACGCGGCCGAATTCATCTTTGCTACGCACCGGAATATTTTGATCAAGGCGGCCAGCGGCGATCTCGTTGGCGCCGGCGTCCAGGTCTTTCAGAGGCACATAGATCAGGCGCTGCAGCAAAACACCGATGCTGATCGCAAAAATGAGAATGAACCCGCCTGCCATGCCGATCACGTGAATGGTATGTGTCTTTCTCGACTGGTCCATCTCCTCGAGAGAATACGCAAGATCCACGATGCCAAGCACCGACTGGCTGGCAGAATGTTCGTGGCAGGAGGCAGACGAACACGAAGGCTCATTGCGAATCGCTTGCATGCTGCTGAGAACTCTGTGCCCCCCCGTTTCAACTATTTTCCAGCGCTTGTCGTCGGAGACCTGCGTCATGGGTGGGCTGGTCTGATGGCATTGAACACAGGGTTCGTCCTGTTGTTCGACCGAATAGCCAACCTCTGACGCCCGATTTGAATGAATGATCGTGCCGTCTTTATTGATCACCCGGACGCGTTCAATGCCTTTTTGCTTACCAATATCCTCAATGATTTTGCCAGCGATGTCACGCTCGTTCACCAACATCGCATGACGGGTACTCGCGATAATCACATCGGAAATTTGTGTGACATGTCGGGATATCTCACCCTGCAGTTCTTCCTCCCGGTGCTCAACAAAAAGCATTGTGAACAGAACAGCCACCACCGACAGAACGATGGACAGATAGAGGCTGATCTTGACCCTGAGACTTATTGAACGCATTGACTAGATCTACAAGCAATAAATCATTATGGCACCCGCTTCATGCCACGAAAGTGATCAGAATCAAGCTTCTCCTCATGCGCGATGACGAACCGGAACGGTTTGTGAGACTTTTGCTTGCCCTCAAGCTCAGGTGCAGCGACGGCCGCTTCAACCTCAAACCGGCAGCGCCATAAACCGCCCTTGCGCCGCGCTTTGCTCACCCAAGGTGAGCAACTGCATCACCGAACGCACCTCTGTGGCGGTCACGGGTGGCTCGGATACCAGACCGCGCAGGTGGTCACGCAAGTGGGCGTAGTAGGCCAGGTAGTTTCCGCAAGGCTTGGGTGCCGCGTGGCGCACAGATACCGGGCTGGCCACGCCGGCGATGGCGTCAAACCGTAACACCTCGCCCGCCTGCGGGTCTTGTCCCCAATCATGCAGCGCCGCCAGTTGCGGGCGATGCCCGGCTTTCAATGCGTCTTCTTGCGGATCCAGCCCGAACTTGGTGAAACTGCCTTGGGTGCCGTGCACCGCCCAGCGCGGGCCCGGCTGCGCCACCAGCGTGCTGGCATGCAGGATCACGCGCAGGCCACCGTGGCGGCTGTCGTAGCGCAACACGGCATGAAACCAGTCGTTCACATGGGCGCCATCGCGCAGGCAGGCCAGGTCCAAACACAGCGCATCAGGCATGCCCCACAAAACCAGCGCCTGATCAAGCAAATGCGGCCCGAGGTCAAACCACAGACCCGAACCGGGCAGACTCTGCTCGCGCCAGCGCGCTGGCACGGCGGGGCGATAGCGGTCAAAGTGCGACGCCACCTGCACCACCCGGCCGAGTCGGCCACTGGCCAAGACCTGCTGAAGCGCCAGAAAATCAGCATCAAAGCGGCGGTTCTGAAACACCGTCAAGACCCGGTTCTCGGCCTGGGCGGTCGCCAGCAAATCATCGGTCTCGGCCAGCGTGACGCAGCAGGGCTTGTCCACCACCACATGCTTGCCCGCCAGCAAGGCGGCTTTGGCCAGCGCATGGTGACTGGCGTTGGGGGTGGCCACCACCACCACGTCAATGCCGGGGTCAGCCAACAGCGCCTCGGGTGTCGCCACCACGCGCACCTGCGGCCAGTCGGCCTGCGCGGTCCCAGGTTTGCTGGAGCAAATACAGGCCAACTGCAAACCCCGCACACCCGAGATCAGCGGCGCGTGAAAGATCCGGCCGGCGTTGCCGTAGCCAATCAGGGCGACTTGCAGCGGTGCGGCGTTGACGTTGGCGGAATTTCTGGCAATGGTTGAGTCATTCATGCGCTCATCATCCTCGAAAATGCATACGCGACATTTTCGCGGTCATGCGGGCCGGGCGTGCAGCAAAAACGCCCACGTTTTGAAGCCAACCAAAATGAGCTATCGTCAGCCACTGCCTTGCTTGAAAGCGACCCATGCTTAATTTTCTACCCGCGCCACTGGTCGGCCTGATCGCCAGCCTGCTGATGGTGCTCAATGCGCTGTTCTGGGTGCCGATCCTGCTGCTCGTCTCGTTTGTCAAGCTGCTGATCCCGATCAAAGCGGTTCGCCTGTTGATCGACCCGATCTTGCTGCACATCGCCGAAGCCTGGATTGCCGGCAACAGCGGCTGGATGCGGCTGACCCAGCGCACCA
>NZ_JAAFHA010000136.1 GCF_010365055.1 Rhodoferax sp. | reverse complement strand
TGCGTATTCCGGTGATCGTGACCGATGATTCCGGTCGATCGTGACCGGTCGCGCAGCGTGAGGTGTTGCGCATCTAAATTGTAGGGGTGTCGGTCACGATGGGTCTGGATTGGGCTCCTTTTTGCTTGATTTGGACTTCTGGCGGAGAGACTCGCCCGTCAGGGTGAAACGGTGATTCTTTTGCATGATGCGATCCAGAATGGCATCGGCGATGGTGGCGTCCCCGACCCAGGCATGCCAATGCTCAATGGGCAACTGGCTGGTAATGATCGTTGCTTTGTTGGCGGCGCGGTCATCAATGATCTCCAGCAAATCAGCGCGGGTCTGGCTATCGATACCCGCCATGCCCCAGTCATCAAGCAACAGCACATCCGTCTTGGCCAACTGAATCAGCCATTTGCCAAACGTGCCATTGCCATGACGGATGCGCAGTTCTTCACCCAAGCGAGGCACCCGCTGGTAGAGCACTGAGTGTCCGCGCCGGCAGGCGTACTGGGCCAGCGCACACGCCAGCCAGGACTTGCCCGCCCCGGTAGGGCCTGTAATCAGCACACTGTGGCCACTCTCGATCCAGTCGCCCAGCGCCAGACTCATCACCGCCTTGCGATCGACCCCGCGCCCGGCACGGGTGTCCAGATCCTCAATGCTGGCCTGGCTGTACTTCAGCTTGGCATCCTTGAGCAGCCGGGTTTGGCGCTTGTCATCGCGCCAATGGACTTCACGATCCACCAGCAAGGCAATGCGCTCTTCAAAGCTGATCCCCGTCATGCCTGCCTGGGTGAGTTGTTCCTGCAGACCTGCGGCCATGCCGGCCAGTCGCAGGTTGCGTAGTTGTTCAATCGTCGTGTTCATCATCATTTGGTTTGCCTTGTTTGTTTGGTGTGTTGGGTCACTGGTAGTAGCCCGGCCCGCGCACATGCTCGTGCTCGGGAGCCGTCCACTCAGTCGTGGTGGTCGGCGCCACCTGATCGCGCCCGTTGGCCAGGATGTCGCGTACGTGCGTGCTGTTGGTGGTCCCTAACTCCAGTGCCACCACGCAGGCCGCCTCCAGGCGTGGTTTGCTGTACCGCTTGGCCAGGGACAGCAAACCCAGACACGCCCGGTAGCCGTGCTCTGGGTGGCGCCGGGTTTGCAGCAGGCGTGTCACCAAGGATCCGGTGGCCACGCCAATGCTGTTGCCCCAGTGAACCAGCCGCTCCGGCGTCCACTCCATGTGCGCACGGTGGGCGGCTGACAGGTGTTCGGGCACCGTGGTGAATCCTCCCTTGTGCGCGCAGCGCAGGTGAGAGGCCACGCGCTGACCGCGGTGAAGAAGTTCCACCGTGCGTGCGGTGACACGGGCCTCCAGCGCTTGACCCACCAGTGCCTGCGGCACGCTGTAACGGTGCCCCTCAAACTCGACGTGCTGGTCAATATGCACCCGTACGGTCTTGTAGACCGCCAATTCCCACATCTGTGCGGGCAAGGGTTGCAGGGCTGGGGCATCCACTTCAGCAAACGCACTGGCACGGCTGCCCGGCAGCTTCTGAAACAGTTTGGCGTTGAGTTGCTCCAGCAATGGGCCGATGGCCTCATTGACGTCATCCACCGTCTTGAACTTCTGGTGGCGCAGGCGCATCAAAATCCAGCGCTCCACCACCTGTACCGCGGATTCCACCTTGCCTTTGTCCTGCGGGTGGTACGGGCGTGCCGGCAATATGGAGGTGCCGTAGTGGCGGGCGAAGTCGAGCACCGTCTCATTGGCCCTGGGCTCATAACGGTCAGGGTTGGCTATCAGGGCCCGCGGATTGTCGGGGACGATCAGTTGGGGCACGCCACCGAAGAAACGCAGCGCTTGCGCGGTGGCACCCAGCCAATCGGCCATGGTTTCCCTGGGTGTGGCGTAGGCGAAGGTGTAGCTCGACGCACCCAATGCGGCCACAAAGATGTGGGCTCGGCTGCCGTCGGCGAGTTCGACCGTGGGGCCCGCGTAGTCGATGAACAGTTTCTCACCGGCGCGGTGGATCTGGCGCATGGAGCGTTTGAGAGCTTTGGCATAGCGGCGGTAGTTCTCGCAGAACTGGGAGTACCGATGGGTGGACTCGTCCGGATGCTGGGCCACGTGTTCTTCCCACAGCAGCATCAGTGTCATGCCCTTGCGGCGCAGTTCCTGATGGATGCGGCCATAGTCGGGGGTCACGAAACCGCTGGCCCTCCGGGGAGGGCCTATCAGGCGGCCATGAAGCGCCGTGTCATCAAGTGCCTGGATTTGATTCCAGCTGAGGCCGGCGGCACTGGCCAGGCCGAGGTACTTGGTGACCACTCCTTTGGAGATGCTCAGGGCAGCGGCGGTTTGCTCATGGGAGAGCTGGGCTTCAAGTTTGAGACGCAGAACGTCCCGTATCTTGCGCATATTGATCCTTCGGGTATCGGGCATGCCCACTCCAGCAAAGCCGCAGAGGCTACCCGTACGGGTTAAGAAATATGCGCAACATCACACGCTGCGTTATGCCGTTCCGGCATCGTGACCGACCGTTCCGGTGTCGTGACCGCTCATTCCGGTCAAACCCATAAAACGGTCACGATCGACCGGAATCACCGGTCACGATAAATCAGAATCGTCGGTCACGATCCGCCGGAATCACCGGTCACGGTCGTCCGGAATACCCACTTTGCTGGGGCGTCATGTGGATTTGGTGAACCCGCGCTACATTCGCAACCCCTATTTTTTGCAAGCCGTCAATAGCAGCCGCACCGTGATTTATGACCGACAAAACGCCCAAGTTACTGGTTGATGCCCTGGGCGCCATCGCGTTGGCCCAAGAGTTTATTGCAGGCTTCTCACTGGACGGCTAAGTTTGATCCGACCGGTATCTTCAACCGCCACCGCCCTTGTGCGGATTTTTGATATGCCTTCTGATATTGCCCCGCTTGATCCTAGCTATCGAACTATTTTCGAGAACCCCAGAAACGGCTCTCCTCAAAACATTAGCAAAGATGGTTGCGTAGCCCTTGCTCGAATGGGCGCGGCCTCCTGGAACGCATGGCGCAGCGATTTCCCAACTCTTGGAGGGGTGTCAAATCATGGGGTTGCTGTGCCTCCAAAGTACGGAAATTTTGCTAATTTTCGTGACCATATTTTTGAAGATTTTGCAGACTTTTCACATTTCAATTTCGGTGCAAAATGCTATTTTCGAGAACGTTGAATTTAGGAACTTTGTGAAGTTTAACCACTCCACTTTTGGAGAAAATGCTAATTTTGAGCTGACGAGATTCTTAAAAGGTGCCGTATTTCAAAATGTCAGATTTGAAGGCAAGGTCAGCTTTACATGTGCCAAATTTCCCAACCTTGCATTTTTTTCTCATTCTCAATTTGGAGGAGTGACTGCACCGGAGCCATTTTTTCAGTACAGACTAACTTTGATAACGTCATTTTTGGTCCTGATTTGGTTTTCAATCAAACAGAATTCAATTGTGGTTTTGGAGCAGTAGTGTCCCAACGTTTACACATCAGGACGTCGTAAGTTAATGATTTACTTGGTGAAATCAGTGATTGAGTCTGGTCTCGATTTGAACGTCGAAAGTCAGACTTGCGGTTTTTTGCGGATTTCCGCCCAAAACCGTCATGCACCAAGGCAAGCTCGTATTTGCGCAACTCATGCTCTATCTGCCACTGAGCACGTTTCGCCGCTGTGTCACCGATCACAGAGGCGAACACAAGGTCAAAGACTTCTCTTGTCTGGACCAGTTCTTTGCCATGGCCTTCGCCCAACTGACCTACCGGGAGTCCCTGCGCGACATCGAAGTCAACTTGCGTGCGCAAGCCAGGCGGCTGTACCACATGGAGACGGGCTCGAATTTACTGGCAACGAAACTAGATTTCTTTGCTATTTGACTGTGCCAGTTGCAGCGTTCATTTCATAAGTTGCAGACCCTGTTCCGTCGCGGTATCGCGCGCATGTCACGCTGTACAAGTCCCCGGAAATTCTTGATGTGTCAGTCACTTTTGCGCATAGCTGGCCACGCAAATTTATCAACAGAGCCGCCTTGCTTTTTGAATCTTCAGAGAGGCCTGAATATCGCGCTTCCACGGGTGCGGTGGGCGTTGTTTTACCGCCGCCCACAAAAAACAGGATCAGCGTGATCCCTGTCGCCCACAGCGAGATTTTCCACCACAAGGGCCAGGGCTGGCCCGGTTTGGCAGCGCGGCTTGCAGTATATAAATCCAGAGCCTCCTGGGATATAAAGGTCTGCTTGCCGTGCGTAAATTTGTGGTCGGTCGTCATGGTTCGCCTAGCAAAAAACAAGGGGGCGGGCTCGTATCAACCTGCGAGACAGGTTCTCGTCAAGCAGAAGCTTCATTGCGCTTTGAGTGAATAAACATGTTGCTCAGTGTCAGCCGCAAAGGCCGACACTGAAAAATGTCTTGCTGGCTCAGTTCGGCGAAGTCGTCAAGAATTTCCTGCTGCGACATGCCACTTGAAAGCATAGACAGCACATCGTACACAGTAAAGCGCGAGCCGCGAATACAAGATCAGCCGCCGGGTTTACCGGGCCCTAATGCGATGTTGCTCATTACCTGCGCCCGAAGCCGGTAGAGCAATTTTATGCCGCCACTATCGGAATCACCCCAGTCAAACGATAGTACTTCTGCCAAAGCGTCTCGCGGGTTTCGATGTGGGCGGGGTTCACGGGAATACAGGCCACCGGACAGACCTGCACACACTGCGGCTCTTCAAAATGACCGACACATTCGGTGCATTTGTTCGGGTCAATCTCGTAAATCTCTTTGCCCATGTAGATCGCCTGGTTAGGGCATTCGGGCTCGCACACGTCGCAGTTGATGCACTCGTCGGTGATCAGCAAAGCCATGGTCAGCCTTCTTTCTGCGCCTGCTGCAGGGCGATGGCGACATTGGCGCTGACCATCTGGCCCACATCGCCGCCAAGCTTGCTGATCTCGCGCACCAGGGTGCTGCTGATACATTGCAGCGGCGCGTCCGGCAGCAAAAACACGGTTTCCACCTGGGGCCTCAGCTTGCGGTTCATCGCAGCCATCTGCGCCTCGTAATCAAAATCGGTAAGGTTGCGCACGCCGCGCACCACGGCTGCAGCCTGCTGGGCCGCGCAAAAATCCATGATCAGCCCGTCAAAAGGCAGAACGCTGACATTCGCCATGCCCTGCGTTTCCTCGCGCACCTGCTGCAGGCGCGCGTCCAGGCTGAACAGCGTTTTCTTGTGGTGCGCCACAGCGACACCGATGATGAGCCGGTCAAACAGTCCGGCCGCGCGGCGCACGATGTCCTGATGCCCGAGCGTGAAGGGGTCAAAGGTGCCGGAATAAACCGCCACACGGGAACTCGGGGTGCTTGTCGCCATGCGGCAATTATGCCCGCCTGACCGTGGGGCCGCGTGTCCCTGCTGCTAGTGCAGTGTTCCACGCTTGATGGAACAAATAAAAGCGATGGATTTTGGGTCAGGGCAAGGCGAAAACCACAGCGATACCCCGGGTATCGCGCGAATTTGCAACGCCGCCATGGCGCAAAAGACGCGGTTTTATGTTCCAGATAGCGTGCAACACTGCACTAACAGGGCTACGCGCCTTCCGGCAAAACGCTCTTGCGAACCAGCAAGTGAAAGTGCACCGCGCCAGCTCTGCCGCTGCGATGCACCTGCAGGCCGTAGTCGGCCAGTGCCTCGTCGGTCCAGGCCTGCGGCGCCTCGAGGTAGACATAACCGGGGTCGGCCACCACCTGCGCCGCTGCCCTGAGCGCGGGTTCGAACAGCGGAGAGTCAAACGGCGGGTCCAGAAACACCAGTTGCATGCTGGCGGGTGATGCCCGCCTGAGGACGGCGACGCCGTCTCCGCGCTCAACCCGCACCATGTCGGCATGCAGCCTGGCCTGCAGTGCCTTGAGCTGGTCCACCAGGCTGGCATCCTGCTCGCACAGCAGCACCTCGGCAGCGCCGCGCGAGGCGGCTTCAAAGCCCAGTACGCCGGTGCCGGCAAACACGTCGATGCAGCGCCAGCCAGTCAGGTCCTGGCCCAGCCAGTTGAACAGGGTCTCCCGCACACGGTCGGGCGTCGGGCGCAGGCCGGGTTTGTTCGCCACCGGCAGCTTGCTGCGTTTGTACTGCCCGCCGATGATGCGGATTTCGCCGGGTGGCACGGACTTGCGGCCCACCACCTTGCCCGACTTCGGGCGCGGGGCGGCAGTTTTGGGGGCTTTGCTGTCGGAGGCTGGGGTGTATTTCATGGCGTAGGGCCAAGGATAACAGTCACCATTTTCTCTGGCTGCAGCTTGCGCGAAAACGCGGCCTTGACCTGCGCCACACTGACTTTGGCGATCCTGTCAGTCCAGGTGTCCAGGTAATCGAGCGGCAAGTCGTTCCAGGCGATGTTGGCGAGGTTGCCGAGCAACTTGCGGTTGCTGTCGATCAGCAGCGGGAAACCGCCGATCAGGTTGTCCTTGGCGGCCTGGAGTTCGGCCTGTGTCGGGCCCTCGGCGACAAACTTCGCAATCACCTCACGGGCGACCCCGGTGGCCTGTGCGGCCTGGTCGGGCCGCGTCTGCAGGCCCAGCGTGAACGCTCCAGCATGGCGGCCCGGTGAAAAATAGCTGGAAACGCTGTAGCTGAGGCCGCGTTTTTCGCGCACCTCCTCGGTCAGCCGCGAGACAAACCCGCCGCCGCCCAGCACATAGTTGCCCAGGGTGAGGGCATAAAAATCAGGGTCGCTGCGCTTGTAGCCGGGCTGGCCCATCAGCACATGCGCCTGTGCCGAGTCAAACGGGATGGTGATCACCTGCGCGCGCTCCAGCGGCGCCACCTCCGCCACCGCCGGCAGCGGCGCCGCCGCCGCACAGTCGCGTTGGGGCAGGCGCGCGAGCAGCCCCGTCACCAGCGTGTCGGCCTGCGCGCGTGTCAACGCCCCCACGATGCTGACCCGGGCATGGCAGGGCGTGATGTAGCTCGAATGAAAAGCCCGCATGTCGGCCACGCTGATGCGCGCCAGGCTGGCTTCGCTGGTTTCATTGCCGTAGGGATGGCTGCCGTACACCGCTTCGGAAAAAGCGCGGGCCACCCGGTAGGCGGGTCGGGTGTAGGCC
>NZ_JAAFHA010000024.1 GCF_010365055.1 Rhodoferax sp. | reverse complement strand
GTTGCCACATCGCTGGCAGCCGACAAATCCTTAACTGCGACCTCGTGCCATCACGGCACCACTGGCGTCAAGGTGTAATGGCCACCCGCTTACGGCGCACTGCGGAATCGTGCGAAGGGATGATTTGAATCAACAAGTCCGAATCCAAAAAGTAAGGGTTTACCCTAATTCAGATTACATTTTAATTTTAATTAATTAAAGGGTTCCATCATGGACATTCTGCTGCAGGTCGCAGTCATTCTCGTATGCCTGTTCTATGGCGCGCGCAAAGGCGGCGTTGCGCTCGGTCTGCTCGGCGGCATCGGTATCGTCATCATGACCTTTGTGTTCGGGCTCAAGCCCGGCAAGCCGCCGGTGGACGTGATGCTGACCATCATTGCCGTGGTGGCGGCGTCGGCCACGCTGCAAGCCTCCGGCGGGCTGGAAGTGCTGCTCAAGGGCGCTGAAAGAATGCTGCGCCGCAACCCCAAATATGTCTCGATTCTGGCGCCCTTCACCACCTGCTTTTTGACGATTCTGTGTGGCACCGGGCATGTCGTGTACACGATGCTGCCGATCATTTACGACATCGCGATCAAGAATGGCATCCGGCCTGAACGCCCGATGGCAGCGTCGTCCGTCTCCAGCCAGATGGGCATTCTGGCCAGCCCGGTGTCGGTGGCGGTGGTGGCCCTGGTGGCCTTTCTGGCGAAAGTGCCGGTCAATGGCCAGGTCATTGACTTCATCCAGGTGCTGTCCATCACCATTCCCTCGACGCTGGCCGGTGTGCTGTTGATCGGCATCTTCAGCTGGTTCCGCGGCAAGGACCTGATTGATGACGTCGAATTCCAGAAGCGCATTGCCGACCCGGAGCAGCGTCAGCTGATTTATGGCGAAGGCACCACCTTGATGGGCAAAACCCTGACCCGCAGCCAATGGACGGCGATGTGGATCTTTCTGGGCTCCATTGCGGTCGTAGCCTTTCTGGGCGCCTTTCCTTCCTTGCGTCCCATGTTCGACGGCAAGCCGATGTCGATGGTGCTCACGATCCAGATGTTCATGCTGCTGGCCGGCGCCCTGATGATCATGTTCACCAAGACGGACCCGTCCATCATTGGCAAGACCGAGGTGTTTCGCGCCGGCATGATCGCCGTGGTGGCGGTGTTTGGTATCGCCTGGATGGCCGACACCGTGTTCGAGGCGCACCTGCCCGAACTCAAGGCAGCACTGACCGAGCTGGTCAAGACGCAACCCTGGACCTACGCGATTGCGCTACTGCTGGTGTCCAAACTGGTCAACTCGCAAGCCGCTGCCATCAGCGCGATGGTGCCGGTGGGCTTGGCGATTGGCGTGCCCCCGGGCTACATTGTCGCCTTTGCCGCCGCCTCCTATGGCTACTACATCTTGCCGACCTACCCGAGTGACCTGGCCGCGATCCAGTTTGACCGTTCCGGCACCACGCGCATCGGCAAGTATGTGATCAACCACAGCTTCATCTTGCCCGGCCTGATCGGTGTCTCCACCTCCTGCCTGGTGGGATATTTGCTGGCCTCTGCCTACGGCTTGATCTGAGGCTTGCCACGGGGCCTCGGCAGCCTGCCGTTGGACCCCGGTCTGGGCAGGCGCTGGCTGCGCGACTTGAGACTGGGCCGTGTCAAAATGAAATGACGCAACGCCACAGGCCCAGACCATGACCCCCCTTTACATTTCAACCCGGTTCGACTCCGGCGCCATCGAGGTGCTGAGCCTGGCGGACCCGCAGGATATTCAACTCCATATCCGCAGCGACAGCGCCAGCGACTTTGCGCAGTGGTTTCATTTTTCGCTGCAAGGCGCTTGCGGCCTCGCGGTGCGGCTGCGCTTTCTCAATGCCGGTCAATCGGCCTACCCCAAAGGCTGGGAGGGCTACCGCGTGGTCGCCAGTTATGACCGCCAACACTGGTTTCGCATCGACACCGGGTTTGACGGCCAGGTCATGTCTTGTGAGTTCACGCCCGAGGCGCCCTGCGTCTATTTCGCCTATTTTGAGCCTTATTCTTACGAGCGACATCTGGACCTGCTGGCCTCGCTGACGCGCTCCAGGCTGGTCACGCAAGAGCGCCTGGGCAGCACGCTGGACGGTCGCGACATGACGCTGCTGGTCGTGACGGATGCGCAGAGCGCCATGCCCCTGGCGCAGAAAAAGAAGGTCTGGCTGATTGCGCGCCAGCACCCCGGGGAGAGCATGGCCGAGTGGTTTGCCGAGGGCTTTTTGCAGCGTCTGCTCGATGGCGCCGACCCGGTGGCGCGGGTCTTGCTCACCCAATGCGTGTTTTACGTCGTGCCGAACATGAACCCCGATGGCGCCGTGCGCGGCAACCTGCGCACCAATGCGGCCGGTGCCAACCTGAACCGCGAGTGGGCCACGCCGAGCCTGGACAAGTCGCCCGAGGTGTTCCTGGTGCGCCAGAAGATGCAGCAGGTCGGCGTCGATCTGTGTCTGGATGCCCATGGCGACGAGGGCCTGCCCTACAACTTTGTGGCCGGCTGCGAAGGCAACCCCGGTTACACGCCGCGCCTCGAAGCCCTGGAAAACAGCTTCAAAGCGGCCTGGCTTGCCACTTGCCCTGATTTTCAGACCGCGCACGGCTACGGCCGCACGCCACCGGGCGAGTCCAACCTGACGCTGGCCACCAAGTGGGTCGGTCAACACTTTGACTGTCTCTCCTTCACCATCGAGATGCCGTTCAAGGACAACGCCGATCTGCCGGACCTGTGGGTCGGCTGGAACGGCGAGCGTTCGAAGCGGCTGGGCGCCAGCGTGCTGCTGCCGATCTTGGCGTTGCTGGACCAATTGCGCTGACGCGCCTGGCTGGCGGTCGCCGCGGCATTGACTCAAATTTAATAGCTGATGACGCATATTTCATGCGGGCTACAGGCCAAAAACGTACAAATATTGGGTCATTCAGGTGGCAAAGCAAACGGTGCGCTGACTGGCAAGCAGCTGTTTCAAATCAGGCCGGGACGCCTGCGCGACCCGGGCCGCTTGGTCGGTGGCCGCAGCGCCAGCCGCGAATCCTACAATCCAGAACCCTTATTCTGACCGACGCTGCAAAGGACTTTCATGTCACTCGATTCCCTGTTTCAACCATTTCAAGTCAAGACCCTGAAACTGCCCAACCGGGTGGTGATGGCGCCGATGACGCGTTCGTTCTCGCCCGGGGGCGTGCCTACGGCCAAGGTGGCTGACTACTACCGGCGCCGCGCTGAGGCCGCTGTCGGGCTGATCATTTCGGAGGGCACGGTGGTGAACCGGCCCTCCGCGTCGAACGACCCGGCCGTGCCGCGTTTCTGGGGCGAGGACGCCTTGGCGGCCTGGAAGCAGGTGATTGACGGCGTGCACGCCGCCGGTGGCGTGATGGCGCCGCAGCTCTGGCATGTGGGCGCGGCGCGCAACCGGCGCTCCAACTGGGTGGCACCGGGGCCGGTGGACAGCCCCTCGGGCCTGTCGTCACCGGGCAAGCAGTTTGGCGAACCGATGACTGACGCCGCCATTGCCGACACCATCGCCGCCTTTGCGCAGGCCGCCCTGGACGCGAAAAGGCTCGGCTTTGATGCGATTGAATTGCACGGCGCGCACGGTTACCTGATTGACCAGTTCTTCTGGGATGGCACCAATGCGCGCACCGACCGTTTTGGTGGCACGCTGGTGCAGCGCGGCCAGTTTGCGGCCGAAATTTTGCGCGCCGTGCGCGCCGCGGTCGGCCCCGACTATCCGGTGATCATTCGTTTGTCGCAGTGGAAGCAACAAGATTTCACGGCCCGGATCGCCAAAACCCCGCAAGAGATGGAAGCCTGGCTGCGCCCGCTGGCCGACGCCGGTGCTGACATCTTTCATTGCTCGCAGCGGCGTTTCTGGGAACCGGAATTTGACGGCTCGGACCTGAACTTTGCCGGTTGGGCCAAGAAGCTGATTGGCAAGCCCACCATCACGGTTGGCTCGGTTGGTTTGACGGGTGAATTCATCGCGGCCTTTGGCGGCGAGTCGTCCCAACCCGCTTCGCTCGATGAACTGCTGCGCCGACTCGACCGTGGTGACTTTGATCTGGTCGCGGTCGGCCGCGCCTTGATCAACGACCCGCAGTGGGTGCAAAAGATTCGCGACGGTCGTCAGGGTGAGTTGCTGGATTTCTCACCAGCTGCGCTAGGCACCTTGTTTTGACGCGGACCTGGGCCACCGCACCAATCTGGCCGTCCCGGAGTCGTCGCCAATAGCTATATATTTAATAGCAGTATATGCAGGAAATAAGGGGTCTACAGCCTATTTTTATATAAACTCTTGGGCAATCATCCGGCGCCGCCGATGGTCAAAATTGTTCTCGATACATCAGGTCTGACCCCGCTCGGCGTGCACATCCGGCTAATGCTGGTGGTCATCGTGGCGGAGCTTTCCATCGACCTGGGCCAAGTTGCGCTCGGCCCCCATCAACTGGGACCAACATCCGGCTACGTGATCAGCGTCTGCGACATCACCGAGCGCAAAATAGCACTCGCTAGCCCTCAGGACAAATCGGTGCCGGCGGAACGAGAGGGGTAGGCGTGCGCATCGCATACCGCGCCAGTTCAGCCACGTCCTTGAGGCCGAGTTCCGGGCTGAGATAGCTCTGGTTGTTGCTAACGCTGAGAATGGCCGCAAGCAGTTCCTCGCCAGCACTCCCCTTGAGCACATAGCCAAGGGCACCGGCACTGAACATTTCGGCCACCCGGACCAGGTCGACCGAGGCCGACAGACCGATGACCTTCGCAGTGGGCTGGATGATCAGCAGTTGTCGCGTCGTTTCAATGCCACTGAGCCCAGGCATGTTCAAGTCCATGCACACGACATCCGGCCTGGCCCGATCGACGCTCTGAAGGACGTTGCGGCCGTCGGTTGCCTCGGCCACCACCTCAATGTCAGGGGCCAGTTCCAGGTACATGCGCAGCGCCTCGCGAAACACCGCATGGTCATCGGCCAGCATGACGCGCACCTTCATGTTGACCTCCGTTCGGTGGCGTGTCGGATGAAGGTCTGCAAAGTGTCAATCTGCACCGGCTTGAAGTACACGGCAATGCCGCGGTTGGCCATGCTGCGGATCAGCGCCGGATCGGTATCGCCGGTGAGGATGATTGCCGGCAGATCGGCCCCAAAAGCGGTTCTGAGCAGCTCGATCACATTGAAGCCGGTCTCAGCGGCGCCAAGACGGTAATCCGAAATGACAATATCCGGCGTGTCCTGGCCCAGGCGTTCGAGGAGCTCTTTCGCGCTGGTGGCCGAGATGACCTCATGGCCGGCGTTTTCCAGGGCCAGGACAAACGCCCGCAGGACTTGCGTATTGTCTTCAGCCAGGCCAATTCTGAGATGTCTTGCCTCAGGTTGGGGCGGCGGCTCGGCGGGCACCATGGCCCGGCCTGCCGGTAGCTCTATGGCAAACATGGAGCCACGGCCCGGCCGCGAGCGCAGGCGGATTTGCAGGCCCAGCAAGGCGGCCGTTCTGGCCACGATGGCCAGACCCAGGCCGCTGCCCCGGCTGCGTGAACCGCTGCCGAGCTGCCTGAACTCTTCAAAAACAAGCTCGGTCTTGTCCGCAGGAATGCCTACGCCCGTATCCCAAACCTCGATCCACTGCGTGCCCGCATGGCGCCGGCACGCAATCAGAACGCCACCCTGGTCCGTATAGCGAATGGCGTTGGCGACGAGATTTCGGACGATCCGAGTCAGCAGTTGGTGATCGGTGCGTGTGACCATGCCGCTGCGTCGCCAATGCAGGCGCATGCCTTTGAGTGCCGCCTCCGCCGAATGCATCGCAACGAGGGCGCTCAGGAAGTCATCGACGGCAAAGTCAGACAACTTGGGCGTGACGATGCCCGCGTCGAGCTTGCTCACGTCCAGCAGATCCGTGAGCAGTTCGCTCAGGCTATCGCAGCAGTCCTGAATTCTGACCACCAAATCAACGTTCTCCGGCATGACCCGGCTCTTCAACACGCCGACGTACAGCGCGAGCGCTGCCAGCGGCTGGCGCAGGTCGTGGCTGGCCGCCGCCAGAAAGCGCGACTTGGCGTGGTTGGCATTTTCGGCTTCGGCCCTGGCGGCCCTCAGTGCCGCTTCGATTTGCTTGTGGTCGGTGATGTCCCGAATAAAAGCACAGTTGAGCTCCTGGCCGTTAAATTGAACGTAATTGGAGACCACTTCCACCGGGATCTGTCGGCCGTCCTTGGCGCGATGCTCGGTCTCAAATTTCTTTGATCCGCGCTGGCGGAGTTCGGCAAAATACTGCGACCATTGATCCACGTCGAATTGCGGGTTGACATTCACGTCCGCCACGTGCAGCTGAAGCAACTCCTCCCGGGAATAACCGAGCAGGCGGCAGGCCGCGGCATTGACATCGACGATGCGGGCGTCCCGTGTCACCCAGAAGAGGGCTTCGGACGTTGCTTCGACGCTGATGCGGGTCAAACTCAGCGCCGCCTCCACCTGCTTGCGCTGGGTGATGTTGCTATGGCAGACCACCACGCCCTGGCGGTCCGGGCCCAGCGGGGTGACGACCAGGCTATACCAGTGCTGTTGCTCTGGTGAATCGCAGGGGTATTCCAGGGTGAAGCTGGGTAAGCTGCCCGCCAGCACGGCCCGGATGCCCTGGCTGACCTTGGATGGATCATCGTCCACTGCGGCATGCGCTCCGGTCTCACAGATCGCCAGGTAATTGGTCCCCACGCCGGTATGCGGCGTCGACTGGCCGGGTGTGAGGCCGTTCTTCAAAGAGAACTGCCGCCACGGTTGGTTAACCGCCACGATGAGTCCGTCGCGGTCCAGCACGGCGACTTCGGCGGGCATGGAATTGAGGATGATGTTCTTGAAGGTTTCGCTCTCCTTCAAGGCTTCTCCCCGTTGCGCCAAGGTTCCCAGCAGACGATTGAAGCTGCCGATCAGTTCGCCGATTTCATCTTGACGGGTGATGGGCAGGGGCTGCGCAGGCTGGTCTGACGCCGAGCGGGTGGTCATCATCTTGACGGCATCAAACATCGGTGCCAGTTGGCGTTTCAAAATCCACCACGTCAGGACGCCCGCCAGCAGGGTAAGAAAGAGCGTGGCGACCAATATGCGCTGCTGCAAGGCACGAATCGGGGCAAAGGCCTCTGCCGTGGGCAGATTGGCCGCCAAGTACCAGGCCGCCACCGGAACGGCCTTGACCGAATTGAGTATTTCCACACCAAGGGCGTTGATGTAAAGGACGGTGCCTTGGTCGCCATGCACAAAACGGTCGATTTGCGCATTGACGCCGGAAGGCGGGAGCGGTTGCATGATGCGGCTCTTGTCGCTGGCGGTGACAATCAGTCGGTACTGCGGTGCGATCAGCAGATAGCCGCCGGTCCTGCCGTAACGATGCTGCGTAATTTTGTCCAGAAAATTGGGCCGGCCCAGGTTAGTCACCCCCATCAGCGCACCAATCACTTTGCCCCGGGTATCGCGAATTGGCGCCGCCATGCTGATAATGGGCGCGTTCAGATTCTTGCCGATGACCGGCTTGCCGACCGTCGACTTCCCGGCCTTGAGCGCGGCGGCGACCAAATCTCTGTCCATGTAGTTGGTGCCTTCCCGTTTCGCCGCGAGCGGAATAGAGGCAATCGCGCTGCCCTCAAGCCCGGTGACAAAGGTGCCACCATTGAACAGGCTCTGGAACACCGTTTGCTTCTCCAATTCTGCCTGCAAGGCCGTTGGATTGCCCCGCAGGGTCGGGGCAAGGTCTCTGCTAACCGCTTCCAGCGCCTTCAGCCGCTCGCCCAACGCATCATTGACCTCCGCCGCGATGTAAGACACCGTCGAGAACTGCTGTTCGCCCAACAGGCGCTGCATATCTTCGCGCAGCATCCGGCTGATGTAGAACGTCAGCGACCAGATGCTGATCAGGAAAATCGCCAGCGTGAACAGGGTCACTCTGGTCTTGAGTGACTGCCACTGAAAAGGATTCAAGTTCATGCGGGCTTTCATCGGTGATGGCTGTGCGCTATCGCTGCCGATGCGGCCTCATTGATCTGGCATTCAGCAATGGCAGTCTAGCTGCCAATGTTGCCTGTGAATCTTGATGCTAGGCAAGAAAAGCCGTATGGCTTGCGTCAGGCGTAGTACTGCGCCACAAAGTCTTCAAAGCTGCCTTGCTCGGCGCCGTCGATCTTTTGCTGCGCTTGCAGCGAGTCCTTCACGCTGGCGGCAAACTTGGCCAGCGTTGCCGCATCCAGCGTCTGCGCCTGCAGGGCTTGGGTGTGCTGGCGCGCCATCTGCATGCCGAAGTTGAAAAACCCGCCCTGGGTGCGGGCAGCGTCGAGCACCTGCGCTGACGGTGTGCTGTCGGGCTGGTCAATGCGCGTGCGCAAACCCTGCATCGTGCTGCTGTAGCGCTGGCCGCCATAGGCGGCGTCAAGCATCTCGGCAAAAGGCTGCATGTCGTCGAACAGCTCGTGCGCCAGCGCGCGAAACGGTTGCTCGCGGTTGTACACCAGCAGCTGCAAGCCGGGCTCGCGGCCCCGGTTGACGACGCGGTGCTTGTTCTCGTCGTTTTCGCTTTGCTCGCGGCTGGTAATCGGCGGGCTGTCGCGAAACAGGCACATCAGCAGCAGCACGTCGGCAAAAGTGCTTTGCTCCGGGGCAATGCCGATGTCGATGAAGGGGTTGAGGTCAAACAGGCGCATCTCGACGTACTCCACGCCGTAGGTCTGCAGCGCCTTGGCCGGACGCTCGCCGAGCTTGCCCACGCGCTTGGGCCGCATGCCGGCGTAGTACTCGCTCTCGGTCTGCAGCAGGTTGGCATTGAGCTGCTTCCAGTGCTCGCCGTCGCGTACGCCAAGTTGCGCGTAGAACGGGTCGGGCGTGCGAATGGCGGCTTCCAGCGCCTGCGTGTATTCAAGCAGTGAGTTGACGCTGACGTGCAGATTGTCCTGGGCGCGGTTCTGGTAGCCCAGGTCGCTCATGCGCAGGCTCGTGGCATAAGGCCCGTAGCGGGTTCCCGGGACCAGTTCCGGCAAATCGGACGGATGTCCTTGCAGAAAGGACTCGCAGATGGCAGGCGAGGCGCCAAACAGGTAGGGAATCAGCCAGCCAAAGCGCAGAAAATTGCGGATCAGGCCGAAATAGCGCTCGCTCACAAAGTCCTGGCCGCAGCTGCCCGCGCTACAGCAGTCTTGCAGCGCCAGCCAGAAATCAGCCGGCAGGGACCAGTTGTAGTGCGCCCCGGCAATGGTCTGCATCTGGCGGCCGTAGCGCAGTCCCAGCCCTTCGCGGTAGACGTATTTGAAGCGCGCGGCATTCGAGGGGCCGTAGTCGGCAATCGGAATCTCCTGGCCGCTGCTGAGCACGCAGGGCATGGAGCCGGCCCACAGGTACTCGCCCTGCAACTGCCGGGCGCTGTAGCGATGAATGTCACGCAGGAACTGCAGCGGAAAGGCCGGGTCTTGCGATGGCGGCGTGATGAATTCGAGTAGCGCCTCCGAATAGTCGGTGGTGATCCAGGGGTGCGTGAGCTTGGAGCCCAGCGCCAGCGGATGGGGGGTTTGCGCCAGCGTGCCGTTGCGGTCCACGCGCAGGCACTCGCGCTCGTAGCCGCGCGTGATGCCGCGCAGTAACGGCGCCGTGACGTGGCCGGAAAACTGTTTGACCGCATCGCAGCAGGTGAACTTCAACATAAATCTTGTCTTTCTGAAACCGGGTGGGGCAGCCCCCAACACGTGGAGAGGCACGCAGTATCGCCCCATTTGGGCAGGTCCACAGGGCGAGCTTGCAGAGCGTGGACAATAGCTGCATGCCCTATCTGCCTGCCTTTATTGCCCCCGCCCGTTTCACCGACCCGGCTAGCGCGCTGGCCCGGGTGCGTGAAATCTATGACACCAACATCAGCCATTTGCGCGAGGCCATGCAGCGCTTCGTCGCGGGGGAGGACCTGCCCGGGCATGTGCGCGCCTGCTACCCCTTTGTGCGGGTGCAGACCGACACCGTGTCGCGTCAGAGCTCGCCGGAGAGTTCTCGCCTGAGCTTTGGCTTTGTGGCCGGGCCGGGCCGCTTTGAGACCACGCTCACACGCCCGGACTTGTATGCTGGCTACTACCTGGAGCAGTTCACGCTGCTGCTGCAAAACCACCAGGTCGAGCTGGAGGTGGGGACCAGCGCGCAGCCGATTCCGGTGCATTTCTCGTTTGCCGAGCATGACCACGTCGAAGGCACTTTGAGCCCGCAACGCCGCCAGTTCATGCGCGATGTGTTCGACCTGCCCGACCTGGCCGCCATGGACGACAGCATCGCCAACGGCACCTATGAGCCGCGACCGGGTGAGCCGCAACCCTTGTCCCTGTTCACGGCGCCGCGGGTCGACTATTCGCTGCACCGCCTGCGCCACTACACCGGCACGGGCCCTGAGCATTTTCAGAACTTTGTGCTTTTCACCAATTACCAGTTCTACATTGATGAATTTGTGCGGCTCGGCCACGCGGCCATGGCCGACCCGGCCAGCGACTACATCGCTTTTGTCGAGCCCGGCAACGTGGTGACGCGCCGTGTGGGAATCGCCCCGTTCACGGGTGATGAACTGGGCAAGGTGCCGCCCCGGCTGCCGCAAATGCCGGGCTACCACCTGCTGCGCGCTGACCACGCCGGCATCAGCATGGTCAACATCGGCGTCGGCCCGGCCAACGCCAAGACCATCACCGACCACATTGCCGTGCTGCGCCCGCACGCCTGGATCATGCTGGGCCACTGCGCGGGTTTGCGCAACACCCAGCAGCTCGGCGACTACGTGCTGGCGCACGGCTATGTGCGTGAAGACCATGTGCTCGACGAAGAGCTGCCGCTGTGGGTGCCGGTGCCGGCGCTGGCCGAGATTCAGGTCGCCCTGACCACGGCGGTGTCAGATGTCACGCAACTCACCGGGCCAGAGCTCAAACGCATCATGCGCACCGGCACCGTGGCCAGTACCGACAACCGTAACTGGGAACTGCTGCCCGACAACGGCCCACAGCGCCGCTTCAGCCAGAGCCGCGCGGTGGCGCTCGACATGGAAAGCGCCACCATCGCCGCCAACGGCTTTCGCTTTCGGGTGCCCTACGGCACGCTCTTGTGCGTGAGCGACAAGCCGCTGCACGGCGAGATCAAGTTGCCGGGCATGGCCGATCATTTCTACCGCGAACGCGTGGACCAGCATCTGCGCATCGGCATCCGGGCGATCGAATTGCTGCGTGAGCAGCGCGTCGACCAGCTGCACAGCCGCAAGCTGCGCAGCTTTGCCGAGGTGGCGTTTCAGTAGAAGACAGTGACGACGCCCTTGCATGACGAGCGGCTGGACGCGGTGGTGTGCGCGCTGCTGGCCAGCGGCGCCACCAGTGTGCTGGACCTGGGCTGCGGACCTGGCGTGCTGCTGCTGCGCCTGCGCACGCATGCGCAGTTTGTGCGCTTGCTAGGCATCGACATCGACGAGCGCGCACTGGCCGATGCGCGTTTTGCGCTGGACCTGGACTGGCTGCGACCCGACCCGCGGCTGGCGGTACGCCTGGGTTCCTTCGAGGACGTTGATCGGGATTTGACGGGCTTCGACGCCGCCGTGCTGCTGGAAACCATCGAGCACATCGACCCTGGCCACTTGCCCCGGGTGGAGCGCGCCGTCTTCGCCAGCATGCACCCGGGCCTGGTGCTGGTGACCACGCCGAATCAGGAATACAACGTGCTGCACGGCATGCAGGCCGGGCGCAAACGCCACCCGGGCCACCGCTTTGAGTGGACCCGCACGCAGTTTCAGAAGTGGGCCGCTGGCGTGGCCCAGCGCCACGGCTACACCGTCAGCTTTGCCGACCTCGGCCCGCCCGACCCGGCGCGGGGGAGTTCGACCCAGATGGCGCGTTTTGTGCGCCATGAGGCGCCATGACTGGGACGCGGCAGACGCCAGGGGTATTCGCAGAAATTTAGATCAAATCAGGCTCTAGCCCACGTCGAATAAGCCTAAGTTGCTCTTTATTAAATAGCAAAAAACTCAGGCTGTGCGCGGCTTCAGCTTCGATGCTGCCAGCTTCGCGTTGACGCAGGCTTGTTCGACAGTTGGTATTTGAAGGGGGCAATTGGTGCTGTGCGTGTGACCTAGCCGCATGATGTTGCATGCCAGGCATCTGTAAGGCCCCGCGCACATGTACAGGTCAAGCAACTCGCGACCAGGCCCGACGCTGGGCGGCCCACGGCCCAGGCTACACCACGATCCGATGGAGATTGGGAGCATTTTTAGGCGTGCACAACGCTGCGGCTGCGCCAAGATGCACGTTTGACTGACTTGGATCAAGAGTCTCCTCGCTCAATGATTCTCCTCCCTCAATGAGCATGAAATACTAGCGTATACCCTTGACGATGTGAGTGACCGGGTCTGCGAAGGATCGCGGTTTTTCTATACCGCCAAGGCCCGATTTCTTGGCACCTTCCCGGTTTTTTCTAGCGGCCCTGAGGGTGCCGAGCGATCAATTTTGCGAGGAAATTGACGATGTTTTCACTTGACATACGCACCATGATGAACCTCAAAGACATGAAAATCGCCAACCGGCTGAATCTTGGATTTGGAATCCTTGTGCTCCTGATCATATTCATGGGTGGGATTTCGCTGTTCAAGGTCGATGTTATGGCTCGCAGCTTCAGACAGCTTCAGGACGACAACTTCCCAAAAATTGTGACGATTACCGATATCAAGAACGATATCAACGTGACCGCCGTGGCGGTGCGCAACATGGTCATCCTGCAGGACAAGGATCTCGTGGCCAAGCAAGCCCAGATGATTGAGGTGGCCAAGGGGAATACTGGCAAACGGATGGAAAACCTGCAAAAACGGTTGACACAGGAGGAAGGCAAGACGGTCCTGGCTGCCGTGATGGAAGCGCGCACCAAATACGAAGCGACGTTGAACGAAGCGGTTGAGTTGGCCACCAAGGACCAGATGACTGAAGCTAAGACTGCTGTTCAGCTCGGTATCGGACCAGCCCAGCAGGATTATGTGGATGCGCTGGACGAGTTGTTCTGGTTTCAGGACAAAGTGGTGACGGAAAACGCTTTAGCTACCCAGACCGCCGCCAATGATCTGCAGAGGGTAATCTGGATCGTCATTGCCGTCGCGCTGGCCGTTGGCATTTTGATGTCCCTGTGGATTGTTCGCGCCATCACACGCCCCATCAACCGTGCTGTCGGCATTTCGCGTGCTGTGGCCGCAGGCGATTTGAGTGTGGAGTTCGATGCAGAAGGAAAAAATGAAACCGCACAGCTGCTGACCGCTCTCAAGGAGATGCAGTCAAACCTGGCCCAAGTTGTCGGCTCCGTGCGTCAGGGCTCCGAGAGCGTAGCCACCGCCTCTTCCGAGATCGCTCAAGGCAACCACGACCTCTCGGCCCGCACCGAACAGCAGGCCAGCGCCCTGGAAGAAACCGCCGCTTCCATGGAGGAACTCAGCGCCACCGTCAAGCAAAACGCCGACAACGCCAAACAGGCCAACCAGTTCGCCCAGAGCGCCTCCACCGTGGCCGTCAAGGGAGGTGAAGTCGTGGGCCAGGTGGTAGAGACCATGAAAGGCATCAACGATGCCTCCAGAAAGATCTCGGACATCATCAGCGTGATCGACGGCATCGCCTTCCAGACCAACATCCTGGCCTTGAATGCTGCAGTGGAGGCGGCGCGCGCCGGTGAACACGGGCGCGGTTTTGCTGTCGTGGCGAGTGAAGTGCGCTCGCTGGCCGGTCGCTCGGCCGATGCGGCCAAGGAAATCAAGACCCTGATCAACACTAGCGTGGAGCGGGTCGAACAAGGCACCACCCTGGTCGATCAGGCCGGCGTGACCATGACCGAAGTGGTGAGCTCCATCAAGCGCGTGACCGACCTGATGGGAGAGATCAGCGCGGCGAGCAACCAGCAAAGCCAGGGCGTGAGCCAGGTGGGCGAGGCGGTCACGCAAATGGACCAGGCCACGCAGCAAAACGCGGCGCTGGTTGAAGAAATGGCAGCGGCAGCAAGTAGCCTCAAATCGCAGGCACAGGAACTGGTGCAGACGGTGGCGGTGTTCAAGCTTGGCGCCAATGATGGTCAATCAGGCATCGGGATGGCGGTGCCGGCGCGATCCCGTCAGACTTCGGCGGTCGGGTACAAGAGCGAAGAGCGGCGCGGTTTGACGCACCAAACTGAAGGCAGCAGCCCCCCGGCATGAACAGCTCAATGCCGAAACCATCAGCCGGGACAACTGTTGCGAGATGGGCAATTGGCTGCATGGTGCGGGCGCCTCGAAAGTTGGCGGCAAACCCACGTTTGTGAACCTGATCAATGCGCATCAGGACTTCCACGCCGAAGCGGGCAAAGTCGCCCAAACGATCAACCAGGGTGATGGGGCGCTGGCAACACAAATGCTGGAGAGTGGCACCGGCTTTTCTCAAGCCTCCAATGAAGTCAGCCGCTTGACAGTGCAGCTCAAGGGAGAACTCAGGCGCGCCGCCTGAGGCCATCTACATGTCATCCTGGCCGTTCTCGGGGCCATGGCCGCGAAAGGTGTCAATAAATGCCAAGGCCTTGTCCGGATCGAAGAAATCCAAACGGAACAGCTTGGTCCATGCGGTGAGAATTACCGCGCCTCCAAGGCCGGGCAGTTTGGTGACAATGATTCCGTCCCATTTGCCGTGATACCGTTTTGCCCACCCTTTGAGTTGCCGTAGCGCCGATGGTGTGAGTGTTTCATAGTAGATGACAACACTGCCATGTTCTAGCGAGTGCACCAACTTCTCTGGCGCTTGTCTGGTTTGATAGAACCCTGGCTTGATCGGCACCGGATCGTGAGGGCCTGACGTGGGCGGAGTCTGACCATATTCCCACTTCTCTCCCGGTTCCAGGTGATATCTGCCCTCAGAAGGGAAGGTTTGCAGTTTGTCCAGCGTTTTTTCGTTGGTCGGCCTTTGTGCCGCAGGCACGGTTTGATGGGCCCAGGCCATAGATACTGACAAGGCTGCCAGTGTGAAGGTCAAGAGAAGTCTGGATGCAAGGTGCCCAATTTCTAGAATAAACATGTATCGTCTCCTTACCAAGATGGCCGCGTCAACCGTGGAATCAACGGATTCCCGAGGCAATCGTATGCCAAGTTTGGCAGCTTCAACTTCAGGCGTAGATCATCCACTCCGGTGTGAAACCGTCATTGCAAGCCATAGAGCATCCATTGAACTGTACCGGTCTATGTTCGAGTGTGGGTGTCGCCAGTGCAGCCTGGTCCCCAAGGCAACATGCCTTACATGTACGATGCCTACCCGCTCAACTCCAGACAAGTTCGTCCATGACTCACCACGTCACCCGCCTCAAGGTGCTAAGTGCCGGCATTTTCAGCTTGATCCTGGCGCTGGGCGTGGCCCGCTTTTCCTACACTCCGCTACTGCCACTGATGCAGCAACAAGCCGGCCTGGGAGTGGCCGCAGCCGGTTGGCTGGCAGCCGTTAACTACGCGGGGTATTTGACCGGTGCGTTGATTGCATCGCGCATCAGCAGCTTGGTTCTCAAAGATCGGCTTTACCGCATCGGCATGGTGCTGGCCATCGTCAGCACGCTGGTGATGGGCTTGAGCACCAATGTGGTGGTGTGGGCGCTGTCGCGATATGTGGCGGGACTGACCAGCGCGGCGGCCATTCTGCTGGGCACCGGGCTCATCATGAACTGGCTCATCCGCCACAACCACCGCAGCGAGATGGGCATCCACTTTGCCGGCATTGGGCTGGGCATTGCGGGTTGTGCGGGTGCAGTGATGTTGTTCACGCCCTGGCTCGACTGGCGCGAGCAATGGTTTGCGTTTGCTGCTTTGGGCTGCGTGCTGCTTGTGCCTGCGCTGCGCTGGTTGCCCCCACCAGACACCAGTGGCCTCACCAACAGCGGCCAGAAGCTGCAAGACAAGCCTCCGAGCCCCTTGTATTTGCGTGTGTTCATGGCGGCCTATTTTTGTGCCGGCTTTGGCTACGTGGTGAGCGTGACTTTTATCGTGGCCATCGTGAACCATTTGCCTGGCTTGGCGGGATGGGGCAATCTGGCGTTTCTGGCCATTGGCATCGGCGCGGCACCGGCCTGCATCAATTGGGATTTGATCGCGCGGCGCACCGGTGACTTGAACGCGCTCATTTTGGCCGCCGTGCTGCAGATTGTCGGTATTTTGTTGCCGGTGCTGGTGCCTGGCGTGTGGGCGGCCATGCTGGGTGCCTTGCTGTTTGGCGGCACCTTCATCGGCATGGTCAGCCTGGTGCTGAGCATGGCCGGGCGTTACTACCCCACCATGCCCGCCAAGATGATGGGCAAGATGACGCTGTCCTACGGTGTGGCACAAATCATGGGCCCGGCCATCACCGGCATGATTGGGGCGCAGTTTGGCAGTTACAACGCTGGCCTGTATGTGGCGGCCAGTGTCATGGTGCTGGGCGTCGGACTGCTGTTCGTGCTCAAGGTGGTGGAGCGGCGCGACGCGCAGGGTGAATCGGGCCAGTCTTGAAAGAAACGCTTCTTGCATCAGTATGGGGTTGGCTTGATGATGCGTCGACAGGTCGATGCCATCGTCGCGTTTGGGACGAGCAGTTTGGATAACTTGATGTCGCTTCCCAGTCTCTTGGAGTCGACGAGAAGTCGACTCTATCGCTCCATCGCTTCGTGTTTGATTCGTCAGTAGCGACTGCTTGAATTTATTAAATATGGCTCTAGCCCCCGTCGGATAAGCTTGAGTAGCTATATATTAAATAGCAAAATATTAAGGCTGCGCGCGGATTCACTTTTAATGCACGCACGATGATCACATGGCGGGCGAAGTCCACATCCTTCACCTTGCGTTGAGTGGCCAGGTATGACAAAAACGCTGCAATCTCGGGTTGCCCCCTGTGGCGCGGAGGCTTCAGGCCGTGAAACCGCATGTAGGTCTTGACCCAGTAGACCTAAGCCTCGTCGGTTCTGAGTCTATAGTGCAGGTAGCGAATCTGCTCACATAACTGATCCAGCCGCCGGGTTGACTTGAAAACCGGCATGCTGGTTTTTTCCGGGATTTTTATGAGTGTTCATTTATACAGAATACCGTCTGCAAGCCTTATTGCAAGCCTTGTTGCAAGCGGGTTTGCAAGGATATCGCTTGCCCGTGTCAGGGCGGCAATTGCGAAGGTAGGGAGACAAAGGCGTGTCTCCCTATATGGAATTCGGCTGCGCAGGACGTGCGAATGACTGAGTTACCACGATCATGAAAGTACAGATTTTCAAAACATGGAACTATGTTCGTTACAGTTTCTGGTTTCTCCCGGCAGTCATGATCGCCGGGGTGGTGGCGCTAGCCTTCACAACCGTCGCACTGGATCAGCGGGCAACGGACTGGTTGACGGCCAACTGGGGCTGGACGTTCACCGGTGGCGCGGAAGGAGCGAGTTCCTTGTTGGGGGTCATCGCCGGATCAATGATCACCATCGCCGGGGTGGTTTTTTCGATGACGCTGGTCGCGCTGTCGCTGGCCTCGTCACAGCTCGGACCCCGTCTGCTTCGCACTTTCATGCGCGACACAACAACCCAAGTGGTACTCGGCGTCTTCGTCGCCACCTTCCTGTACTGCTTGATCGTCCTGCGCACCATCCGCCGCGCTGATGAGGTTACCTTCGTCCCGCATCTCTCGGTCAGCCTCGGCGTGCTGCTCGCGGTCCTGAGTGTGGGGGTGTTGATCTACTTCATCCATCACGTGTCCATTTCCATCCAGGCCAACGAGATCGTGGCGCGGGTCGCAAAGGAGTTGATCGGGGAGATCAACCATCTTTTCCCGAAAGACCTTGGACAGGGAGAACGACGGGCTCCGATAGAGCCACCCGACGCCAGTTTTCTTGACGCGTTGGAGCGGGATGCCTGTCCTGTTGACGCGACCGGGGATGGCTACATCCAGTTCATCGATGGCGACGCCTTGATGGCGTTGGCAATGCAAGAGGATGTCATTATTCGGCTGACGGGAGGACCCGGACACTATGTTGTCGCCGGGAGCCCACTGGCGCTGGTCTGGCCAGCAACCCGGATGACCGACCCCATTGCGGAGCGGATCAATTCCGCGTTCGTCATGGGTAGCCAGCGAACGTCTGGTCAGGACATTGAGTTCGTGATCAACCAACTCGTCGAAATCGCGGTACGAGCCCTCTCCCCTGGGGTGAATGACCCCTTCACGGCGGTGACCTGTGTGGACCACCTGGGGTCTGCTCTGTGCCGTTTGGTTCAGCAAGACATGCCGTCGCCTTTTCGCTATGACACTCAGGAACAGCTTCGGGTCATTGCGCTCGTCGTCACTTTTCCAGATGCCATGGACGCAGCGTTCAACCAGATCCGGCAATATGGCCGTTCCAGCGCTGCGTTGACCATCCGTCAGCTGGAAACCATCGCCGTCGTAGCGCGATTTGCACATCGGCCAGAGGACCGCGACGCGCTCTTGCGTCACGCCAAAATGATCGCCCGGGGCGCTCGTGAGGGACTGCCTGAACGAGAGGACCGCAAAAGGGTGGAAGATCGCTACCAATCCGTAAGTCAGGCCTTGAGCGAGTCGGCGGATTCCGCCACCTGAAATGACCCTCCGCAGGCAGCACTCCGATGCTCAGGCCGCCGACCCATTGACTGGTGCGGGCGCAAGAATCCGCGCCGGACAGTTCAGGCGTTAAAAATCATGCCCAAGCGCTGCGCAACGACTGTTTAAATTTATGAGAAATAAGGCTCTAGCCCCCGTCGAATAAGACTGAGTAGCTAACTTTTAAATAGCAACAAACTCAGGCAACCCGCAGCTTCACCTTCGATGCCGCCAGCTTGGCATTGACGCGGGCTTGTTCGACAGTCGGCAATTGAATGGGGCAATTGGTGCTGTGCGTGTGATCAAAAAAAATCTCATTGGCAATAGGGATCACAGTTGGTGACGGGCGCAGCGAGGGAAATTCTTCAAAGGTTTTCGGCCAAAATGCGAGAGCAAATGCTTGAATCAGAAGGACGGCTTGGAGGGCGTTCTTTTCCCGCAATGCAGCGCCAACTCCTGTCGGTCACGAACGACCGCTGTCGGGAGATCAAATCTAACGCGCCAATTCATAGCAAGTTTTTCCGTCAGATATCGGTCGTGGCAACGGTGCGTGCAGACCGCACCCTACCTTGGCAAGAATTCTGGTGGCTGCCCAACACATCACTAATCAAGATTACGGTTTTGTAATTTTGGAGACATTCAAATGACATTCGTCAACCTGCACAATAAAACCTGTTTGACCCATATCAAAAGAAAGTTAAATAGTGACTGTCAAATTTAGACTACAACACGTGTGGCAGGTTATCGTTTTCGGCTTCCTGTCGATCCCATTGACATTGTCAGCACAGACCAGCTCATCTGGTGCGGCGCAAACCTGGCGAAATGCCAACGATGCAGTTGGCTCACTCAAACGCGGCCATGCGGACGTACTCAAATGGGAGCAAGCAAATGTGCCGCCCCCGGCGGTGCAAGACACGGTCGCAGAGGGGCTCAAACTGTTGACGATCGAGGATGTCACTCGTCAGGCTTGGCGTAATCATCGCGATTTGGCTGGTTCGTTGGCTCGCCTTGGCGCGGCCAATGTGGCACTTATCGCTGCGGGGCGCTGGACAGAAATTGATTCAGGCCTGCAGCGCCGGGTGGACGGCATGGACGAGGTGTTGAGCGTGGCCGTGCAAGCCAGAAAAGCGTGGTTACAGGCGCTTGCTGCACGCCAGGCTTTGGCGCAGTACCGGTCCATTCTGGACGCAGCCGAAGCCGCGAGCGAGCTGGGTCAGCGCATGGTGAATGTGGGCAACTGGAGCGCGCTGCAACAAGCCCGCGTGCAATTGGTGCAGTCATCGGCCCAAATGAACCTGACGCGAGCGCAGCATGCGGCAACTCAGGCCCAGGCCCGTCTGATCAAGACACTGGGGTTAACGGGCCAAGTCGCCAGCGTGACGCTGCCCGAGTCCTTGCCAGAGGTTCCCCCCCAAATTGTCCCGCTTGATGCATGGCAGAACAAAGCGCTGGCGCTCCAGGCGCAACTGCCTGGGGCTGAAGGCCTGCGCAACCAAGCCAACATAACTATGGCGCTGGCGGCTTATCAGGCCAGCCACGCGCTGGTCAAAGGCAGCCGCGATGCGCTGAAGACGCGCGCATTCATCAATGAGGAAACGGTATTGCACTACAACGGCATGTTGAGCAGTGTGTGGGATGTGCTGGATGCAGCGCGCAGTCAGTCACAGGCCTTGATTGATGCCATCGGTGCGCAGCGTGACTTCTGGATCGCCGAGGCCGACCTGCAGTGGGTGCTGCAAGGTGGCGAGCCCGACAGTCTTGTATCACTGGGAGGTGGTGGTGAGGCCGCTGCCTCTGCGGCGCACTGACTGGCATAAGGAATAAGAAAATGAATTTCAATTCACGTCGACAATTTTTTGCCGGTGCTGCCGTCTCGGTGGCTGGTTTGGCCGTCGCGCGGTCGGCACTGGCGGGCCTGCCGGAGCCGGTGATCCAGACCTCGGTGGCAACCGCGCCGCCGCTGGTCCCCACCACGGGTCGGCCTTACAACCCGGTAGTCACCCTCAACGGTTGGACCTTGCCCTGGCGCATGAACAACGGCGTCAAGGAATTCCACCTGGTGGCCGAACCGGTGGTGCGCGAGGTGTCCCCGGGATTCAAGGTCAATATGTGGGGCTACAACGGCCAAAGCCCGGGCCCGACCATCGAGGTGGTTGAAGGTGACCGCGTGCGCATTTTTGTCACCAACAAGTTGCCCGAGCACACCACCATCCACTGGCACGGCCAGCGCCTGCCCAACGGCATGGACGGTGTCGGCGGGCTTACGCAACCTGCCATTCCGGTGGGTAAGACCTTTGTCTACGAGTTCGAGGCGCGTCGCCCAGGCACTTTCATGTACCACCCCCACGCGGATGAGATGGTGCAAATGGCCATGGGCATGATGGGCATGTGGGTGACCCACCCCAAGGCCAAACACCCCCACATCAGCGACGTGGACCGGGATTTCTGCTTTTTACTCAACGCCTTTGACGTGGAGCCTGGCAGCAAAACGCCCAAGATCAACACCATGACGGACTTCAACATCTGGTGCTGGAACAGCCGTGTCTTTCCGGCAATCGACACCTTGAACGTCCGTCTGAATGACCGCGTTCGCATTCGGATTGGCAATCTCACCATGACCAACCATCCGATTCACCTGCATGGCCATGAATTTCTGGTCACCGGCACAGACGGTGGTCCGACACCGCCCAGCACACGCTGGTATGAGGTCACCACGGATGTGGCGGTGGGGCAGATGCGCCAAATCGAACTGATTGCTGATGAAGAAGGCGACTGGGCCATGCACTGCCACAAGAGCCACCACACCATGAACGCCATGGGGCACGCGGTACCCACGATGATCGGCGTGGATCACCGCGGACTGGTCAAAAAAATCCAGAAAGTTGTGCCCGACTACATGTTGATGGGCGAACGCGGCATGGCAGATATGGGTGACATGCAGATGCCCATCCCCGACAACACCGCCCCCATGATGACCGGCACAGGCCAGTTTGGCCCACTGGAAATGGGCGGCATGTTCACCGTGTTCAAGGTCCGCAAAGACCAGAAACCGGGGGACTACAGCGACCCCGGACCCTACAAGTTTCCAGCCGGTACCGTGGCCTACGAGTGGCATGGGTCCACACCCCAGACCACGCGCCCAACTGGCGGCACCGAGACTGCGCCTGCTGCAGCAAGCGCCATCAAACCCAGTGGCAAAGGCATGTCGCACTGACTGTCAAACACCGCGGCAGCCGTCTTCAACCCAATCCCGTTCGCGTTATCAACCTTCCATCAAAAAGCAAACATGAAATTCCAAAAATCTCTCGTCTCGAAGTCATCGACACTAGTTTCTATCGCATTGCTTGCGGTATCTTCTGCCGCATCGGCCGCAGGCGCTCACGATGGCGGGCATGGTGACTCGCCCATTGGCAAGCCCGGCGTCGCGTCCAAGGTCAGTCGCACGATCCATGTGGAAATGGCGAACGGCATGCGCTTCAAACCCTCTGAAATTCAGGTCAGAAAGGGCGAAACGATCCGCTTTGTCTTAAAAAACACCGATCGCGTCAAACATGAATTCAGCCTGGGGACAGAAAAGGAATTGCTGGAACACTACGAAGTGATGAAGAAGTTTCCCGACATGGAACATGACGAGCCGAACAAGATCAGTCTGGCGCCAGGTAAGCGGGGAGAAATCATCTGGCAATTCACCAAAGCGAACGAGGTCAACTTTGCGTGTCTGCACCCAGGTCACTTCGACGCCGGCATGAAGGGCCAAGTCATCGTAGCCGCCAAGTAGGCGCAAGCCGCCATTAGTCCCTAACTGTTACTTTTCTCAGGAAAAAATTTATGAAACAAACCAATCCCATGCTGGTGGCAACAGCCATCGCCTTGTCGTCCCTGTTTTCAGGGGCAGTTTTTGCGCAAGCGTCCTCTGACCAAAAAACGATGGAGATGTCTTCCAAGCCTGGCTTGACCGACGGGGAGGTACGAAAAATAGACAAAGAAGCGGGCAAACTCACCATCAGGCATGGCGAGATCAAACACCTGGAGATGCCGCCCATGACCATGGTCTTTGTGGCCAAGGACAAGTCCATGCTCGACAAAATCAAGGCTGGCGACAAGGTGCGCTTCATGGTCATTCACGAAAATGGGCAGATGATCGTCACAGACCTACAGCCCAGCAAGTAATTGCTTGCCGGTATGAACACAACGTGGTAGCTGCAATCCGATTTCGTGTGGTTTAGGCCTCCTGGCTTGTCCATCTGGCTTCTCCTTTCGTTTGCTTGGCGGCACACGATTGAGAGTTTCCATGAGAGGCCCCCCTACCTCGAATAAGTAAAACGTCTACGGTCTCAACGGCAAAGCCGGGTGATTACCTGTTTAAATTTATAAGAAATCAGGCTCTAACCCACGTCAAATAAGCGCGACTAGCTACTGATAAAGAAGCATAAAACTCACGCTGCGCGCGGTTTCACCATTGACGCCGACAGCTTCGCGTTGACCCGGGCCTGCTGCACGTCCGCATGCGCGGCCAGCGCCACGCCCATGCGGCGCTTGACGTAGCTCTCGGGCTTGCCGAACAGGCGCAGGTCGGTACCGGGCACGCGCAGGGCGTCGGCGACGCCGTCGAACACGATGCCCTTGGCATCAACACCGCCGTAGATCACGGCGCTGGCACCGGGGTTGCGCAGCGCGGTGTTCACCGGCAAGCCCAGAATGGCGCGGGCGTGCAGCTCAAATTCGCTTTGCCACTGGGTGGTGAGCGTCACCAGGCCGGTGTCGTGCGGGCGCGGTGACACCTCGCTGAACCACACCTGATCGCCCTTGACGAACAGTTCCACGCCAAAAATCCCCAGGCCCGAGGGCTGGCCGTCCACACCCAGCCCCAGGTCATCGGTGACGGTCTTGGCAATCTGGCGGGCCTTTTCCAGGGCCGCCGGGTGCATCGGGTGCGGCTGCCAGCTTTCGACATAGTCGCCGTTGACCTGCAAGTGGCCCACGGGCTCGCAAAAATGGGTTTCGATCTGGCCCTCAAGACCCTTGGCGCGCACCGTGAGCAGGGTGATCTCGTAGTCAAAGTCAATGAAGCCTTCGACGATGACGCGGCCGTGGCTGACGCGGCCACCGGCCATGGCGTCATCCCAGGCTTTCAGTACATCGGCGGCGCCACTGATCTTGCTTTGGCCCTTGCCCGACGAACTCATCACCGGCTTGACGATGCAGGGGTAGCCCACGCCGGTTTGTCCGTTCTCGCCGTCAATGGCGGCTTGCAACTCGGCCAGCGAGTCGCAGAACCGGTACGGGCTGGTCGGCAAGCCCAGCGTCTCGGCGGCCAGGCGGCGAATGCCTTCGCGGTCCATCGTCAGGCGGGCGGCGCGCGCGGTTGGTATCACGCGCACGACGCCGGTGGCTTCCAGTACTTCGAGCATCGGGGTGGCAATGGCCTCAATCTCGGGCACCACGAGGTCGGGCTTTTCGTGTTCGATGAGCTCTCTGAGCAGCGCCGGGTCGCTCATGACGATGGTGCGCGCGTGGTGCGCCACCTGCTGGCCGGGCGCGTGGTTGTAGCGGTCCACGGCCATGGTCTCCACGCCCAGGCGCTGCAGCGCAATGATGACTTCTTTGCCGAGCTCCCCACTGCCCAGCAGCATGACTTTGGTGGCGTGGTGGGACAGGGGGGTGCCGATGGTGGTCATGGGGTTTGCGCGTGGGGGCGTCCGTTTTGGGAATCAATGAGGGCTGACGCTCAAATTCTATCGAGGCAGCGGCCCGGCCGAGCACGGCTTTTATCAAGGCCTGTCATCATCAATGAACCGGGTGCTTCTATGCGTAGCCAAGGCTCTGGCCTTGTGGCCATGGCCGCCGTGGATTTGCCGCAGGCGTCCGCCGCCCGCGACAGCTGGGCGACAATGCCGCCCATGAGTGAATCCATCCTGTCTGCACAACACCTGGTCAAACGCTACGGTGATGCCACGGTAGTGAGCGACATGTCCTTTGACATCGCACCGGGCGAGTGCCTGGGCGTGATCGGCCCCAACGGTGCGGGCAAAACCACCACCATCCGCATGTGCCTGGGGCTAACGGTGCCCGACGCGGGGCTGGTCACGGCGTTTGGCCTGCACATGCCGCGTGACGCGCTGGCCATCAAGGCGCAGCTGGGCGTGGTGAGCCAGATGGACACGCTCGACCCCGACTTTTCGTGTGCTGAAAACCTGCTGGTCTACGGCCGTTATTTCGGCATGAGAGACGCGCAGATCAAGGAGCGCATCCCGGCTCTGCTGCAATTTGCGTCGCTGACCCACAAGGCCAATGCCAAACCAGGGGAGCTCTCGGGCGGCATGAAACGGCGCTTGAGCCTGGCGCGCGCGCTGGTCAACAACCCGCGCCTGTTGCTGCTGGACGAGCCCACCACGGGGCTGGACCCGCAGGCGCGCCACCTGATGTGGGAGCGCCTGCAGATGTTGCTGAGTGAGGGCAAATCCATCTTGTTGACCACGCACTTCATGGACGAGGCCGAGCGCCTGTGCCACCGGCTGCTGGTGGTCGACCATGGCAAGAAGATTGCCGAAGGATCGCCGCGTGATTTGATCGCCCAGCATCTGGAGCCCGATGTCGTCGAGGTCTTCGGCACGGGCGCTCTGGGGCTGGTGGAGTCGCCCCTGAAAGCCCTGGCGGCGCGGGTTGAAGTCAGTGGCGAGACGGTGTTTTTCTACACGCTAGATGCCAAGCCGCTGATGCAAGCCCTGGTGGCTTATCCGCAGCTGCGCACGCTGCACCGCCCAGCCAATCTGGAAGACCTGTTCCTCAAACTGACAGGCCGCCAGATCAGGGAGGACGCATGAGTGCCTTCATAAATCCATTTTTCGGGCGAATTGCCGCGTTGCGCGGTGCTCGCCATCCTCACGTACCGAAGTACGCTGCGGTGGCTGCGCTCCGGGCGCCTTGCACTTCATCCCGAAAATCTGAATTTCTGAAAGCACTCAGATGAGCACTCAAATTCAAATGGAAATAGTCAAATCCCGCAGCGTCTGGCGTGCGCCCGAGCTCTCCATGCGCTGGTGGCCGGTCTTTCTGCGCAACCTGCTGGTCTGGCGCAAGCTGGCCATTCCCAGTCTGGTGGGCAATATTGCCGAACCTCTGATGTGGCTGGTGGCGTTTGGCTACGGCATGGGCGCGCTGGTGGGGAGAATCAGCGTCGACGGCACGCCGGTGCCCTACATCCTGTTCCTGGCCAGTGGCTCGATCTGCATGAGCGCCATGCAGGCGGCCAGTTTTGAAGCGCTGTACTCGGCCTTTTCGCGCATGCATGTGCAAAAAACCTGGGACGGCATCATGAACGCGCCGGTCAACCTGGACGACATCGTGCTGGCCGAGATGCTGTGGGCGGCGTTCAAGGCGCTGTTCACCGTCACGGCCATTCTGGGCGTGATGCTGGCCCTGGGCATCAGCTACAGCCCGAAGCTGCTGGTGGCCTGGCCGGTGCTGCTGGGCGTGGGCATCACCTTCAGTTGCCTGGCGCTGATCTTCAATGCGCTGGCCAAGGGCTACGACTTTTTCACCTACTACTTCACATTGTTTCTGACACCGATGATGTTCTTGAGCGGCATCTTCTTTCCGCTGGAGCAGTTGCCCGCCGTGGTTCGAACGATCTCGCAGTGGCTGCCGCTGACCAACGCGGTGGAACTGGTACGCCCGCTGTTTATGGATCAGTGGCCGACGCATTGGCTGCGTCATACGCTGGTGCTGGTGGCGTATACGGTGGCTGGTTTCTGGATCGCGCTGGCGCTCACGCGCAAGCGCTTTCGCGGCTGAAGGCGCTCAAATCAGACGCAGGAAAATATTGTCGAGGCGCAAAGGGCGGTGAAATAAATCCGTTATGCTTCGAATCCCAAGCAATGCCCGCGGTGATCCTGCAAGCATTGCAGCATTGTTGGCTCAATGCTGCGGCCACCCGCCAGGCTTTGAGCTGACCCCTAGAGAATCTAATGCCGGACACAATCTTGCAAGGAGACAAACCAATGCCCAAGCGCGAAACCCTTCATCTGCATGTGCCAGAGCCCACCGGGCGACCTGGCCATGACACCGACTTTTCTTACCTTCCCCTGTCAGCCGCCGGCGCCAAGCGCCGCCCCCCCGTGGATGTGGCGGCGGCGCAAACCAGTGATCTGGCGTTTGCGCTGATCCGCGTGCTCGATGATGCGGGGCAGGCGGTGGGGCCGTGGGCGCCGCCAGTCGATGTGGCGCTGTGGCGCCGGGGCCTGCGCGCCATGATGCTTACGCGCGCATTCGATGCCCGCATGCTGATCGCGCAGCGGCAGAAAAAAATGTCGTTCTACATGCAGTGTCTGGGTGAAGAAGCCATTGCCACCGCCCAAGCCATGGCGTTGGGCGAGGGCGACATGTGCTTTCCGACCTACCGCCAGCAAGGCCTGCTACTGGCGCGCGAGGACAACAACATGGTGGACATGATCTGCCAACTCTATTCCAATGAACGTGACCCGATGAAGGGGCGCCAGCTGCCGGTGATGTATTCCAGCAAGAAGCAGGGCTTTTTCTCAATTTCCGGCAACCTGGCGACGCAGGTGATTCAGGCCGTAGGCTGGGCCATGGCCTCGGCCATCAAGGGCGATGACAAGGTGGCTTCCGCCTGGATTGGCGACGGCGCTACCGCCGAGGCTGACTTTCACACCGGACTGACCTTCGCCCATGTGTACCGCGCGCCGGTGATCTTCAATGTCGTCAACAACCAGTGGGCGATTTCCACCTTTCAGGCCATCGCCGGGGGCGAGGGGACGACCTTCGCTGCGCGTGGCGTTGGCAATGGCATCGCCTCGCTGCGCGTGGACGGCAATGATTTTCTGGCCGCCTATGCGGCCTCCCAATGGGCGCTGGAGCGCGCCCGCAGCAACTTCGGCCCGACGCTGATTGAGTGGGTCACCTACCGCGCTGGCCCGCATTCAACCTCGGACGACCCCAGCAAGTACCGCCCGGCCAATGACGCGGCGCGCTTTCCGTTGGGCGACCCGATTGCGCGCCTGAAACAGCATTTGATCAAACTGGGTGCCTGGTCGGAGGCCGAACACGACACGGCAAAAATTGAGCTGGAAGCGCAGGTGGCGGCGGCGCAAAAGGAGGCCGAGCGCTACGGCACCCTGGCCGACGGCCGCCCGCAACGCCTGGAGGCGATGTTTGAAGATGTTTACAAAGAGATGCCCGCGCACCTGCGCGCGCAGCGCCAGGAATTGGGAGCCTGATCATGACCGACAACACCACTCCCAACAAAACCCCCATGACCATGATCCAGGCGCTGCGCTCCGCCATGGATGTGATGCTCGCGCGTGACCCCAATGTGGTCGTGTACGGCCAGGACGTGGGCTATTTCGGCGGCGTGTTTCGCTGCACCGAAGGTCTACAGCAGAAGTATGGCAACCAGCGCGTGTTCGATGCCCCCATTTCTGAGGGCGGCATCGTCGGCACCGCCGTCGGCATGGCCGCCTACGGGCTGCGCCCGGTGGTCGAGATCCAGTTTGCCGACTACGTTTACCCCGCCACCGACCAGATTGTGTCTGAGGCGGCGCGCCTGCGTTACCGCTCGGCCGGCGACTTTACCTGCCCGATGACGATTCGCATGCCGTGTGGCGGCGGTATCTACGGCGGGCAAACCCACAGCCAGAGCCCGGAGGCCATGTTCACGCAGGTCTGCGGTCTGCGCACTGTGATGCCGTCCAACCCCTATGACGCCAAAGGGTTGCTGATCGCCTCGATCGAGAACGACGACCCGGTCATCTTTCTGGAACCTAAGCGGCTCTACAACGGGCCCTTTGATGGCCACCACGAGAAGCCGGTGGTGCCCTGGTCCAAGCATCCGCTGGGCCTGGTGCCCGAGGGCTACTACACCGTGCCGCTGGACTCGGCGGCGGTGTTTCGGCCGGGGTCGGCCGTGACGGTCATCGCCTACGGCACCATGGTTTATGTGGCCGAGGCGGCGGCGAATGAGAGCGGGGTGGACGCCGAAATCATCGACCTGCGCAGCCTGTGGCCGCTCGACCTCGACACGCTCGTGGCGTCGGTGAAAAAGACCGGCCGCTGCGTGATCGTGCATGAGGCCACCCGCACCAACGGCCTGGGCGCTGAACTCTCGGCGCTGATTCAGGAGCATTGCTTCTACCACCTGCAAGCGCCGATCGAGCGCGTGGCGGGCTGGGACACGCCGTACCCGCACGCGCAGGAGTGGGCGTATTTTCCCGGGCCAGCGCGGGTTGCAGCGGCGTTCAAACGTGTGATGGAGGCCTGAGATGAGCATTCAAACAATCAAGATGCCCGATATTGGTGAAGGTATTGCCGAGGTCGAACTGGTGGCCTGGCATGTGAAGGTGGGGGACGTGGTCGCTGAAGACCAGATTCTGGCCGACGTGATGACCGACAAAGCCACGGTCGAGATCCCGTCCTCGGTGGCGGGCACCGTGGTATCGCTCAACGTCACCGCCGGGCAAGTGGTGGCGGTAGGCACGGAGATCATTCACATTGAGGTGCAGGGATCGGCTCAGCCCGCCGCCGGCGCGGCAGTCGTGCCAGCGCCTGCAGCTGCTGCAGTTTCTGCAGTTTCTGCAGCTCCTGCGGTGGCTGCCCCCGTGGCCGCAGCAGCCCCTGCGGCCAAGGCCACCACGGCGCCAGCGCCAGCGGCGGCTGCAACCGCAGCAGGGCCCAAGTCTGCGCTGACAGCGCCAGCGCAGGCCAGCCGACCACGTGGCGCGTTGTCCATCGCTTCCCCCGCGGTACGGCGACAGGCCTGGGAACTGGGCATTGACCTGGGCACCGTCACGGGCACCGGCCCGGCCGGCCGCATCACGCAAGACGATCTGGACGCCCACGCCAAGCGTGGGGGCCACGCGCCTGCCAGCGCGGGCTCTGACCAGCGCTACGCGCAACGCGACGCCGAAGAAGTCATCCCGGTGATTGGTCTGCGCCGCAAGATCGCGCAAAAAATGCAGGATGCGAAACGTCGCATCCCGCACTTCACCTATGTTGAAGAAATCGACGTCACCGAACTCGAAGACCTGCGCGCGCGGCTGAACACCCAGTACGGCGCGACGCGCGGTCGCCTGACGCTGTTGCCGTTTTTGATCCGCGCCATGGTGCTGGCGGTGCGCGAGCACCCCGAGGTGAATGCCCGCTATGACGACGATGCCGGTGTGGTCACCCGCTACGGCGCCGTGCATCTGGGCATGGCGACCCAAACCAGCGGCGGTCTGATGGTGCCGGTGATCCGCCACGCCGAGACGCTAGACCTGTGGGCCACCGCCAGCGCCGTGCTGCGCGCCAGCGAAGCCGCCCGCAGCGGCAAGGCTGCGCGCGAGGATTTGAGCGGCTCCACCATCACCCTGACCAGCCTGGGCGCCCTGGGTGGCATTGTCAGCACCCCGGTGATCAATCACCCCGAAGTGGGCATTGTGGGAACCAACCGCATCGTGGAGCGGCCCATGATCAGAGGCGGGTTGGTCGTGGCGCGCAAGATGATGAACCTGTCGTCATCGTTCGACCACCGGGTGGTCGATGGCATGTACGCGGCTGAATTTATCCAGAAGATGCGCGGCTACCTGGAATGCCCGGGCACGCTGTTGGTGGCGTAGCCGAGCGCACGCCAAACAAGCCGGCGCCAATGCCGCGTCAGGCTACTTGCCGCTGATGGCCAGCAACTCGACTTCAAACAGCAGCGTGGCGTTCGGCGGGATCACACCCCCGGCACCACGCTCACCATAGGCGATGGCTGCCGGGCAGGTCAGCTTGGCTTTGCCACCGACCTTCATGCGCTGCACGCCTTCGGTCCAGCACTTGATGACGTTGCCCAGGGGGAATTCAATCGCCTGGTTGCGCTTGTAAGAACTGTCAAATTCCTTGCCATCGGGAAAGGTACCCCGGTAATTGACTTTGACGGTGTCGCTGGCCTTGGGGCTGGCGCCGGCGCCGTCTTGGAGCGAGCGGTACACCAGCCCGCTGGAGGTCACCACGGCGCCCGCTTCCTTGGCTGCGGCCTCCAGGGTGGCATCGGCAGCGTGAGCGGCGCTGAAGAAAGACAGGGCGGTGGCCAGAACGGCAAGGGGGAGCATGGTTTTCATAGATTTGAGCTGGGTTGAAGTGAGTCACACGGCAGCAGATTCTCGCTGAGACGCAAGCGCCCATGAAAAAGCCCCGTCAGTCGCTTTGCCTGCGGGGCATTTTGCGCTTGAGGCGCTACTATTTAAGTAGTATATAACGCAGTGATGACGGGGGCTAGAGCCTGATTTGTCATATAAAAATCACACCAGCAAGGCGTTCACCCGTTTGACATAAGCCGCCGGGTCAGCCGGCATACCGCCTTCGGCCAGCAGGGCCTGATCAAACAGGATGTGCGCCAGATCGTTGAAGTGCACCGAGCCGTCGAGCTTTTTCACCAGCGGGTGCTCGGCATTCACTTCCAGCACCGGCTTGACATCCGGTGCGGCCTGACCCGCTTGCTTGAGCATGCGCGCCAGTTGCGTGCTCATGCCGTGGTCTTGCACCACCAGGCAGGCGGGCGAGTCGACCAGCCGGGTCGTCACGCGCACGTCTTCGGCTTTGTCTTTGAGCGCTTCTTTCAGCTTGGCCAGCAAGGGCTTGAAGGTTTCAGCCGCTTCTTCGGCCGCTTTTTTCTCGGCCTCGTCTTGCAGCTTGCCCAGGTCAACCGCGCCTTTGGCCACGGATTGCAGCGGCGTGCCGTCAAAGTCCTGCAGGTAGTTCAGCGCCCATTCGTCCACGCGATCGGTCATCAAGAGCACTTCAATGCCCTTTTTCTTGAACACTTCCAGTTGTGGGCTGTTCTTGGCCGCCGCCGGGGTATCGGCGGTGATGTAGTAGATGGCCTCCTGGCCTTCTTTCATGCGCGCCTTGTAGTCGGCGAAGCTCACGCTCACCGTGTCGGTGGTGCTGGAGGCAAAACGCAAGAGCTTGGCCAGACGGTCTTTGTTGGCATAGTCTTCGCCCAGGCCTTCTTTCAGCACGGCGCCAAATTCGGCGTAGAACTTGCTGTACTTGCCCTCGTTGGCCTTGTCTTCTTCACTCAATACATCGGAAACCCCTGCGGTGGTGTCCGTCCCGCCGTCAGCAGAAGGTGCCGGCAGCTTGTCATGTTTGGCCAGATCTTCCAGCATGCCCAGCACGCGTTTGGTGCAGCCTTCACGGATGGCCTTGACGTCGCGGCTTTCCTGCAGCAACTCCCGGCTGACGTTCAGCGGCAGGTCGGCCGAGTCGACCACGCCCTTGACAAAGCGCAGGTAGGTGGGCAGCAGCGCCTCGGCGTCGTCCATGATGAAAACGCGCTTGACATAGAGTTTGACGCCCGCAGACTTCTCGCGGTTGAACAAGTCCATCGGCGCTTTGCTGGGCAGGTAGAGCAGTTGCGTGTACTCGGTGCTGCCTTCGACCCGGTTGTGGGTGTAGGCCAGCGGCGCCTCGAAATCATGGCTGATCTGTTTGTAGAACTCGGTGTACTGCTCGGGCGTGATGTCTTTCTTGGCGCGCGCCCAGATGGCGTTGCCCTTGTTGACGGTTTCCCACTCGCCGGTCTTGAGCATGCCACCGGGCTGGCGGCCGCCCTTTTCGTCACTCGGGTTGATCAGCTCGCCGTCTTTCCACTCTTCTTTTTCCATCAGAATCGGCAGGCTGATGTGGTCTGAATACTTGTTGATGATGCTTTTGAGCTTCCAGGCGCTGGCGTAGTCCATGGCGTCGTCGCGCAGGTGCAGGATGACGCTGGTGCCGCGTGCCGGGCGCTCGATGGTTTCAACTTCAAAGTCACCGGCGCCGCCGCTGATCCAGCGCACACCCTCGGAGGCTTTCATGCCGGCGCGGCGCGACTCGACCGTGATCTTGTCGGCCACGATGAAGCCGGAGTAGAAACCCACGCCGAACTGGCCGATGAGCTGCGAGTCGGCCTTCTGGTCGCCGCTGAGCTTGCTCACAAAGTCTTTGGTGCCGCTCTTGGCAATCGTGCCCAGGTGGTCAATGGCTTCCTGTGCGCTCATGCCGATGCCGTTGTCGGAGATCGTGAGCGTTTTGGCCGCCGGGTCGAACGACACGCGCACCTCAAGGTTGGGCGCGTCTTCATACAGGCCGCTGTCGTTGATGGCCTCATAGCGCAGCTTGTCGCAGGCGTCCGACGCGTTGGAGATCAACTCGCGCAGAAAGATCTCTTTGTTCGAGTACAGCGAGTGGGTGACCAGGTGCAGCAACTGGGCCACTTCGGCCTGGAAGGAAAGGGTTTGTTTGGTCATGGGATTAGATTTGTCTGAAAAAATGAAATTGCGCGCCTGATGAGACGAGTCGCAATGCTTGAAGGCTTCAATTATGGGCGATGGTGCGGAGTTTCAAGGGGCTGAGCCGCAAATGCCGCGGTTGCTCGGTCCGCTGCCCGATGGCGGTAAAGGCGAAAGCCAGTGCCGCTGGCAAAGCGTGTATGCTGCACCGGTTATGCGCAGCCGCTTTGGCGCTCTTTCGGAGACTGCATATGGATTCGCCGCAGGGCCCCAAACAAAATTTTCTACTGGCTGCTCTGCCCGCGGCTGAGTTCGAGCGCCTCTCGCCCCAATTGGAGTTGGTTCCCATGCTGCTGGGTGACGTACTTTATGAGTCCGGCGGCCAGCTGCCGCATGTCTATTTTCCAACCACGGCCATCGTCTCGCTTCAATATATGACAGAGGATGGCGCTTCGGCCGAAATTGCGGGTGTCGGCAATGAGGGCATGCTCGGCGTTTCGCTGTTCTTGGGCGGTAACAGCACGCCCAGCGCGGCCACGGTGCAGACGGGCGGCAGCGGCTACCGGCTCAAAGCCCATCTGCTGATGGACGAATTCAATCGCGCCGGGCCGACGATGCGTCTGCTGCTGCGTTACACCCAGGCCTTGATGACCCAGATGTCCCAAACCGCCGTCTGCAATCGGCACCATTCGGTGGAGCAGCAGCTGTGCCGCTGGCTGTTGGCAACGTTGGACCGTTTGCCGTCGACAGAACTGACCATGACGCAGGAACTGATCGCCAGCATGATTGGCGTGCGTCGTGAAGGCATTACCGCGGCCGCCGGGCACTTGCAGCAAGCGCAGTGCATCCGCTACCGCCGGGGCCACATCACCGTGCTGGATCGCCACGGGCTGGAATCGCGCGTGTGTGAATGCTACGGTGTGGTTAAAAATGAACATGACCGTTTGCTGGGCGCTGGTCGTCAGCGCTAGGAAGTCCCCATTGCCCCCGTTTCATGAAGAAAGTCGATCTATGTGCGTTAACGCACGGATCAGCGCGAGCTGGGTCGATATCCTCGTTCCCGTTGTAATAAAACCCCACCATGTTGAAAATTGACCCCGCCTCCGTCTCTCCCACGCCTGTTGCAGGCACGCCGGAAGGCCTCACCGAGTTCAGGCGACAGGAGGCCTTGCTCAAAACCGGGGCCTTGCAGAACGCCATTCTCAACAGCGCCAATTTCTCCAGCATTGCCACCGATGCGAACGGCGTCATTCAGATTTTCAACGTTGGCGCCGAGCGCATGCTGGGCTACGCGGCGGTTGACGTCCTGAACAAGATCACGCCGGCCAACATTTCCGATCCAGACGAAGTGGTCGCCCGCGCCAAGGCTTTGAGCCAGGAGCTCGGCACCCAGATCAACCCGGGTTTCGAGGCGCTGGTGTTCAAGGCCTCGCGCGGCATCGAAGACATCTACGAGCTGACCTACATCCGCAAGGACGGCAGCCGCTTTGCCGCCATCGTGTCGGTGACGGCGTTGCGCGATGCGCAGGACGCCATCATTGGCTACCTGTTGATCGGCACCGACAACACCGCGCGCAAGCAGGTGGAGGCCGAACGGCAGCACTTGATCGAGATTCAGGCCCGAACCAATCAACAATTGCATCAGGCCAACTTGACCTTGCGCGAAAGCGAAGAAAAATTTGCCGTCACCCTGCATTCCATCGGCGACGCCGTCATCGCCACCGATGCGGCAGCGCGCGTGACGATCTTGAATCCGCTTGCGGAACGCCTCACCGGCTGGACGCAGCAGGATGCCGTTGGTCGTCCGGTGGACGAGATTTTTACGATCATCAACAAGGAAACTCGGCAAAGCGCCACCATTCCCGTGGCAGAAACCTTGATGCACGGCACGGTTCAGGGACTGGCCAACCACACGGTGGTGATTGCGCGTGATGGCAGCGAATGCGATATTGCCGACAGTTGCGCGCCGATCCGTGACCGCGATGGCGACGTGATCGGTGCCGTGCTGGTGTTTCGTGATGTCACCGAAGAATATGCGGCGCAGCAAGCCCTGCGTGACAGCAACGCCCTGATCCAGACGGTGCTCAATACCGTGGAGGACGGCATCATCACTATTTACGCCCGCGGCGGTATGGTCAAGACCGTGAACCCGGCGGCCGAGCGCATGTTTGGCTACAGCGCGGCCGAGCTGGTCGGGCAAAACTTCAGCCTGCTCATTCCTGAGCTGGATCAAGACCAGCGTAATGGCTCTCTGGAGTACTACAGTGCCAGCGACGAAGCGCGTGCCGTCGGATTGGGGCGCGAGGTGCTGGGCCTGCGCCAGGATGGCAGTGTCTTTCCGATGGAAATGGCGGTCAGCGAGATGTGGCTGGGCGGCGAGCGCTATTTCACCGGCATCTTGCGCGATATCACCACGCGCAAACAAGTTGAAGAAGAGCTGCTCAAGGCCGGGGCCTTGCAGAGCGCGATTTTCAACAGCGCCAATTTTTCCAGCATCGCCACCGACGCCAAGGGTGTGATTCAGATTTTCAACGTGGGCGCAGAGCGCATGCTGGGTTACACCGCGCTGGAGGTCATGAACCAGGTGACGCCGGCCGACATTTCCGATCCGCAGGAAGTGATTGCCCGCGCCAAGGCGCTGAGTCTTGAACTCGGCACCCAGATCGAACCGGGCTTTGAAGCCCTGGTGTTCAAGGCCTCGCGTGGCATTGAAGACATTTATGAGCTGACCTACATCCGCAAAGACGGCAGCCGTTTTCCGGCGGTGGTGTCAGTCACGGCGCTACGCGACGCGCAAGAAGCCATCATTGGTTACCTGTTGATCGGTACCGACAACACAGCACGCAAACAGGCTGAAGAGGCACTGCTCCAGGCCGGTGCCCTGCAAAACGCGATTTTCAACAGCGCTGTCTTCGCCAGCGTCGCCACGGACGCCCAAGGCGTGATTCAGATTTTCAACGTGGGTGCCGAGCGCATGCTGGGCTACACCGCGGACGAGGTCGTGAACAAAATTACGCCAGCCATTATTTCTGATCCGCAGGAAGTGATTGCACGTGCCAAGGCGTTGAGCGAGGAGCTCGACACGCCGATTGCGCCGGGATTTGAGGCCTTGGTTTTCAAGGCCGCGCGCGGCATCGAAGACATCTACGAGTTGACCTACATCCGCAAAGACGGCAGCCGTTTCCCGGCGGTGGTGTCGGTCACGGCGCTGCGCGATGATCAAAACACCATCATTGGTTATCTGCTGATCGGCACCGATAACACGGCGCGCAAACAGGCCGAAGAAGCCTTGCTCCAGGCAGGAGCTTTGCAGAGCGCGATTTTCAACAGCGCCAATTTTTCCAGCATCGCCACCGACGCCAAGGGTGTGATTCAGATTTTCAACGTCGGCGCCGAACGCATGCTGGGCTACACCGCTTCGGAAGTGATGAACCAGGTGACCCCGGCCGACATTTCTGATCCGCTGGAAGTAGTTGCGCGTGCTAAAGCGCTCAGTCTTGAACTCGGCACCCAGATTGAGCCGGGCTTTGAAGCCCTGGTGTTCAAGGCTTCGCGTGGCATTGAAGATATTTATGAGCTGAGCTACATCCGCAAAGACGGCAGCCGTTTCCCGGCGGTGGTGTCGGTCACGGCCTTGCGCGACGCCCAAGGCGCCATCATCGGCTACCTGTTGATTGGCACCGATAACACCGCGCGCCAGCGCGTCGAGGCCGAGCGCGCCGTGCTCGATCAGGCGCTGCGCGACAAGAACGTCGAGCTGGAGATCGCCCGGCAAGCGGCCGACAAAGCCAACCTGGCCAAATCGGATTTCTTGTCCAGCATGAGCCATGAACTGCGCTCGCCGCTCAACGCCATCCTGGGCTTTGCGCAACTGATGGAATCTGGCACACCGCCGCCCACGGCCACGCAGCGGGCCAGCATCGACCAGATTCTGCATGGCGGCTGGTACCTGCTGGAGCTGATTAACGAGATCCTCGATCTGGCCTTGATCGAGTCCGGCAAGCTGTCGCTGTCAATGGAGCCGATCGCGCTGCCAGACGTGTTGCTGGACTGTCAAGCCATGATCGACCCGCAGGCCCAAAAGAGTGCCATCAACATCAGCTTTCCAAAGTTCAGTGGCCCGTGCTTTGTCAATGCCGATCGCACGCGTGTCAAGCAGGTGATCGTGAATCTGATGTCCAACGCCATCAAGTACAACCGCGTAGGCGGAACGGTTGCTGTGACGTGCAAGGTGGTTTCGCCGCAACGTCTGCGCATCAGCGTGCGCGACACCGGCGAGGGACTGTCCGCAGAAAAAGTGGCGCAACTGTTCCAACCCTTCAATCGGCTGGGGCAAGAGGTTGGCGCCGAAGAGGGCACGGGCATTGGCTTGGTGGTGAGCAAGCGGCTGGTCGAGTTGATGGGGGGTGCAATCGGTGCGCAAAGTATCGTCGGGACCGGTAGCGTGTTCTGGTTTGAGTTGAATCTGGTGGCGGCACCGCAATTTGCCGTCGATTCTGATGCGCCGCTGGTGTTGCTGCAGGCACAGGTTGTGCCTGGCGCGGCGCTGAGCACATTGCTTTATGTCGAAGACAACCGGGCCAACATGGAGTTGGTTCGGCAACTCATCGCGCGGCGTCCGGATATGCGTTTGTTGAGTGCCACGGATGGCATGCAAGGTATTACGCTGGCGCGCATTCATCTGCCCAAAGTCATTTTGATGGACATCAATTTGCCTGGAATCAGCGGGCTTCAGGCCCTGCAAATTCTGCGTGAAGACCCTGCGACCCGGCACATTCCGGTGCTGGCCATCAGTGCCAACGCCATGCCCCGCGATATTGAAAGAGGTCTGGAGGCCGGATTTTTCTCGTATCTCACCAAGCCGATTAAAGTCAATGAATTCATGGCGGCGCTGGATACGGCGCTGGAATTCGCGCAGACCGGATTGGACAACTTGGCGGTGGAAGGCGCCAAGTGATGGTCGACGCCGCCGATATTCTTGGTGCCAGCATTCTGATCGTGGACGATCAGGAGGTGAATGTGCGGTTGCTGGAGCAAATACTGCGTGAAGCCGGCTATCGGTGCCTGACGTCGACCATGGATCCGTATGCCGTGTGCAATCTGCATCGCGCCAACCATTACGACCTGATACTGCTCGATCTGCAGATGCCCGGCATGGATGGCTTTGAGGTGATGGAAGCGCTGAAGGAAGACGAAACCGATGCCGATGCCGATGGCTACTTTCCGATACTTGTGATCACGGCCCAGCCGGACCATAAGCTGCGGGCATTGGCCTCCGGCGCGAAAGACTTCATCAGCAAGCCATTTGACCTGATGGAAGTCAGGACGCGCATTCACAATATGCTGGAAGTGCGCTTGTTGTACAAACAACTCGAACAGCAGAACCGTGCGCTGGAATCCCTGGCGCTGCATGACCCGTTGACCGGGCTGCCCAATAGACGACTCTTAATGGACAGACTGTCGTCTGGCATTGCCCATGCGCGCAGGAACAAGGGCAACATGGCGGTCGTGTATCTGGATCTCGACGGGTTCAAAGAGATCAACGACAACCTGGGCCACGATGGGGGCGACACCCTGCTAAAAATGGTGGCCACCCGTCTGGTGGGTGCCGTGCGTCAAGAGGACACGGTGGCGCGGGTGGGGGGCGATGAATTTGTGATCGCGTTGGCGGAAGTGAGTCACGGTGACGATGTGGCCGAGCTGGTGTCCAAAGTGCTACAAGCCGTGTCACAGCCCTACAGCCTTCAAGGCTGCAGCGTGACCGTGACGGCCAGCGTCGGTGTCAGTGTTTACCCAGTGCATGGTGACAGCGTGGAGACGCTGATGAAGAGCGCGGATATGGCCTTGTATGAGGCCAAAAACGCAGGAAAGAACGACTATCGCATCTCAGGGCTCGCCGACCTGTGACGGTGACCCAGAGTTGACGTAACCTGTCGTGATAGGACCTTAGTCTCAGTGCAAATTGACAAGAAAGCGAATTTTTATGGTTAGTACTGCCGATATTCTCAATGCCCGTATCCTGATCGTGGACGATCAGGAGGCCAACGTGCAGTTGCTGGAGCAAATGCTGCGGGGTGCCGGTTACCAGCGCCTGACCTCGACGATGGATCCGTTTGCCGTGTGCGAGTTGCATCGCACTAACCACTACGACCTGATTTTGCTCGATCTGCAGATGCCGGGCATGGACGGTTTCCAGGTGATGGACGGGCTCAAGGAGATTGATCCAGAAGGCTATGTACCAATCCTGGTGATCACGGCGCAGCCAGGCCACAAGTTGCGGGCGCTGGCCTCGGGGGCCAAGGATTTTGTCGCCAAGCCGTTTGATCTGGTCGAAGTCAAGACGCGGATTCACAACATGCTGGAAGTGCGCCTGTTGTACAAGAAACTGCAAAATTACAACCGGATGCTGGAACAGACCGTGCTGGAGCGGACCGCCGAATTGAGCGACAGTGAGGCGCGCTTTCGCCGCTTGACGGAACTGGCGTCCGACTGGTACTGGGAGCAGGACGCGCAAGGGCACTTCACCAAGGTGTACGGCCCGGTGCTGGACATGCTGGGCATTTCGATGGAGAGCTTGCTGGGGGAAATCAAACAAGAGCAGGCCCTGCGCTGGAACGAGGCCGAGCGCGCGGTCCTCAAAGCGAATGTGGCGGCACGGCGGCCGTTTCTGGATTTTGTCTTCAGTCGGATTGATGATGCGGGCGAGCGCCAGTATTTTCAGGTCAGCGGGGAGCCGATGTTTGACGTGTCGGGCCGCTTTACCGGCTACCGGGGTGTGGGCCGGGACGTCAGTTCGATCATGCACGACGTTGCCCAGCATCGGGCGGCGTAGCTCGGCGCGCTGGCAGCCCCAGGCCTCAGGCGGAAGTCGCCGATGGCGCTGGCGTCAACCATTGCACTATTTTTTCGGTCACCTCGGGACTGCTGAGCAGGGCCATGTGGCTGGTCCGGTAGACAATCCACTGCGACGTCTTGGCAAACGACAAGGTTCTTTTGGGGTCATCATGCTGCCCCAGCGCGCTGTGCAGAGGCACCAGGCCGTCGCCAATCAGGCGGTCTGCCAGGGCGCTGCGCTTGGCGGCCGCAGTGGCGGCAACAAAGTAGCAGGCCACGCCATCCGGCAAGGGTAGCGGCTGGCGGTCATCGGGTTTGCGCTGAAAGCGGTCGTGGCCCTGCCAGTCAACGTCGAGCACATTGCCCCAACGCAGATCGGTGATGCCGGCGCTGCGCAGATGGCCCAGTTTGGCAAGCGGCGCGCTGTAGGGCGTACTGGCCAGGATGGAGTCCACCCAGTTGCCGGCGCGCTCCAGCGGTGCCCCATGGTGCGGCGTCCCCAGGAACACGATGTTTTTCAGGCGACCTGGCCAATGCAGACCCGCCTGTTGCGCGTAATGGAACGCGCTGCGGATCAGCAAGCCGCCCATGCTGTGGGCGAGTACCGTGATTTCTTTAATCGGGGTGGGCCAATGTGCGAGCAGTTGTTCCAGCAGGGCAGCGAGCGCGTGCCCGTTTTGCGAGGTATGCAGACCGGTGTTGTAGCGCAGGTGAACCGGCGTGTAGCCCAGTTTGGTTGCCAGCGTCGCGCCATGATCGACCACCTGGCCGCCCTGTTGCGTGTGCCACTGCAGGTCGTTCATGCACAGGCCGTGAATCAGCAGCAAGACCTTGCCGGTCGCGTTCGGCATGGGTGGCAGAGCCTGCCAGTTCAGCGCCTCGCCTTGATAGCGCAGGGTCATGGGGAGCGCAAACGGGCTATGGGTCTCCAGCAGGTGATCGCCCATCACGCCATTCAACGCTGCCAGCACCGCTGCGCGTTGGGGGCTGCCAGCCGGGGCGTCTGTTGCCGAGTCCAGCGCGGGCTGCAACCGGGCCAACAGGGTGTCCACGCCTTTGCCCACCAACCGGGTCACGCCATGCACACTCTTGTAGACCAGTCCCGTGACGCCGCGGGTTTTTCCAGGCGTCTTGCCGCCGGGCACGCCGAGGCTGCTCCATACCGACTGGTGCACGCCTTCAGCAATGCGGGCCACGCCCAGGGTGGCCTGGGTGGCCAGTTGGGCTACACCGCGAAGGTCCGAGGCGTGGAGGTGTTTAGGAGGGTTTTTGGACGGCGGCTTGGTCATGACGGAACTCCCTGCATCCGACGATCACTTGAGGACAGAGCACGCTCACTGCGTGTAGCGTTGGTCTGTCCCACAATATTTAGAACTTCTCATGCGGCGCCAGGTAGCGCCACTGGCCCAGCGGCAGATTGCCCAGCATCACGTTGCCAATGCGCACGCGCTTGAGGCCGACCACCTTCAGGCCGACCAGCTCGCACATGCGGCGAATCTGGCGTTTCTTGCCCTCGGTCAGGACAAAACGCAGTTGCTCGGGGTTTTGCCAGTCCACCTTGGCGGCTTGCAGCGCTTGTCCGTCCAGACTCAGGCCGTGGCGTAAGAGCGCGAGCTTTTCGCGCGGGAACACCGACTGCACATCGGTGCTGACGGGGTCGTCCTCGTCAATGCGGCTGAGCTGGCCGGTGCTCCCCGGGGTGCCTTGATCCCCTTGGTAAATCACGCGCACCAGGTATTCCTTTTCCATCACGGCGTCTTCGCCAATCAATTGGCGCGCCACGCGGCCGTCTTGCGTCAGCACCAGCAGCCCGGTCGAGTCAATGTCAAGGCGCCCGGCGGGCACCAGGCTTTTGAGCTGGCTCGGGTGGAAGAAAAAACGGGCGTTGTCTTCGCGCCAGCGGTTTTGTGGCTGCACCAGGGTGATCGCGGGCACGTGGCCGTCTTCGGCCTGACCGCTGACCAGGCCAATCGGCTTGTGCACCAGGATCGTCACTTGCTTGGCTTGCTGGCCCTGGGCTTGCTTGTCGATCTCGATGCGCACATCGGGCTTCACCTGCATGCCCATCTCTGCAACGACGCCGTTGACCCTGACCCAGCCTTTGCCAATCCATTCGTCCGCCTCGCGGCGTGACGCCAGGCCAAGCTCGGCCATGCGCTTGTTCAGGCGCAAGGTCCCGTTGGCGCCAATGGCAGCGGTATTGCTCTGGCCGGCGGGAAGTGGCGCCCGGGGCGCGGGCGCCGCTGCGCGGCGAAAAAGGGGAGGGGCTTTTGAGTCTGTCATGATGCTATATATATAGTAGCTGTAAGCGCTTATTCTACGTGGGCTAGAGGCTGATTTGTTATAAAAATATCTGGGAGCGCAGTGCCGCCAGACTGAGCACGCGCAGGCCGCCG
>NZ_JAAFHA010000135.1 GCF_010365055.1 Rhodoferax sp. | reverse complement strand
CCGAGATCGAGATTGGGCCGATTTATCACCGCTTGCCTGAGCGCATCAAGGCTCATGCGGCGATTTGCTTTATGGCGTTGATTCTGTATCGGGTTGTTACGTCCCGCATTCAAACCGGCTCAGAGCTCCACCCTATTCGAGGGTAAAAAAAGGGTCGTGTCCCACCGTAACTTCGGCTGAACACGACCCTCTTGTATTGCGGGACTGGGCTGCTTGATGGCTGGGCTATAGCGGTGGTGGCGTTCTCCACGGATGCTGTGTGTCGTACACGGTTTCCAAGCTTTTGCGCTGGCGTATCAGCTGACTCAGGTATCGACTCTCGAAGGCCATGTGCAGGGTCTGCAGGCAATCGCGCATCGCCCAGACTGCCTCATCCGACAGTCCATCTGGAAACAGCCCGAGCTCCATTCGGGTCAGTCGCCTCAATCTTTTTTTGCGCTTCATTGCAACTCCCCGATGGCCAATTGCAAAATCTCGTCGGGCAAATGGTTGAGCCCTTTGGGCATGGCCAATCGCATGGCGGTGCACAGGATGGTGCTGGCATTGCGCGGCAATCCCTTGGAGGCCTGGCGCACGATCTCCATCCCCGACGCGCTGATCAAGGTATGTGCGCACCCTGCGCTTTTAAACGCATGCTCGATAAGTTGGGCAAAGCGTTCACGCTGCACGATCGGCTTGAGCTCGACGCGCACCTGAATGCGGCTGGCCAGTGCCGCATAAGGAGCACGCTCCAGGGTTTGAGCCAGGGCCGGATGCCCCACCAGCCAGATGCTGATCAGGTCGCGCGAATCAAACGCAAAGTTCATGAAGGCCGGCAGGTCGCGAAAGAATTCCGGCGGCAGGTTCTGCGCCTCGTCGATGATCCACACGGGCGTGGTCTGCTTGGTGTCGACCAGTTCATGAATGCGCTGCTTGATGTCGCGCCACAGCTGTGCGCGCCGATAGTTGGGCTCGATGCCCAACGCACGAGCCAGGCCCCGGTAGATATCGACGCGCCCGAAGTCGGTCTCGGCCTGGTAGAGCACAGAATAGCGGTGCGGATTGAGGGATTTGGTAATGTTGCGCAGGGCCGCCGTCTTGCCCACGCCGGGCTCGCCAGTGATCAGGCCAACGCCGGGGGAACTTAACAGCCAGTTGAAGCGCTCAGCCAAATGCGCCAAGGTGCCATCATCCCAGGGCGCGGTGAGATCCTTGCCCAGTGGGGCGTGCGCCAAGCCAAAGTGTTGAAGGTACATCTCAAGCCTCCAGCGTGGCGTAATACTGGCGGTGGGCGAGCTCCACCAGATTGGGTCCGGCGCCGCCGGGGCCGCGCTTGGGAGTGCTGCCAGTCATACCGAGGCCATCATCGTCGCCGGGCTGCGCGGGCTTTCGGCGCACCCGCTTGAGGTTGGCTTGTCTGTCCAGCGGCGTGGCGGCTCCCAAGGATAGACCGGCATCGTTCTCAACGCCCAGCACGCGCTTTGCATGGGGGTCCACAACCAGCTTGACGGTCTTGCCGGACAACTCGTAGGGCACCTCAAACTGCTGACCCAGATAGGACACGGTGCCGTCCTTCTTCACGAAGCGCGCAACGCGGTGATAAAAAAGAGAGTCAATCGTCGCCGCCTTGGCCCCCAGGCTGCGGATGCGGGCCAGGTCCTGCTGGTAGCGCGCCAAGGGCGTCATGCCACCCAGGGCGGCGTGCTCCGTGCGGTGGTATATCTGCTCCAGCCAGGCCCACAACCGGGCGTTCAAATCGGCCAGGTCGGTGATGTGGCGCTCGTCAAGCTCGCTCAGAAATTGGTCACGAAACGTGCGGTGCCAGCGCTCGAGCTTGCCCTTGCCCTCGGGCGCGTAGGGCCGGCAGAAGATCAGGTGAATACCCAGACGCACGCACAGGCCTTGCAAAGTGGTGGCGCGGTAGGCCGCGCCATTGTCGACGACCAACTTGATGGGCACACCGCGCTTGAGCAGCGCTTGCTTGAGCACGCCTTCAATGTCCAGCGCCGTCTCGCCCAGGCAAAAGGCGCTGTGGGTGACCAGGCGCGAGGCATCGTCAAAGAGCGACACCAAGTAGGTCTTGCGCATTTGCCCTTTCATGGCCAGGCGTGGGCCATGCATCACGTCGCCGTACCAGATGGAGCCGGCGAATTCAGCGCCAAAGCTGCGTTTCTCCTCGGGCAGACTGACGGAGCCGGTGATGCGTGAGAGGCCGTGGAGTTGAAGCAATCTATGAATGGCCGAGCTTGACAGACTGTTGTTGGCCGCCGCCCCACTGGCCTCAAGCAGGCGCTGGATCTGGCGAATCGAGCGCCGTGGATTGTCCCGCTTGGCCGCCAGCACCGCCTCTTGCAGCGATTGCGCGAGCTTGGACTGGCCGCGGTCCACGCGCACCTTGGGAGTCAGGCCAACGATGCCGCCTTGGCGCCAGGCGTAGTACCAAGCCTCGATGGTCTTCTCGCCCAGGTGGCGACGCTGCGAGCCGGGAATGGCGTACTCACGTTGGGCCATCTGGCGAATCAGCTGCTGCAGTTCACCGCGCTCCAGACGCTCGCGGCTCACCATCGGCCCCAGAACGGAGAGCCGGAATAATGCTATGGAATCGATCTGTGTCATGAACGTACACCTTGAGTTGAAGAGGTGCCGATGGGAACGCAGATCGAAGCTTTGTGGCAGGGGGCAAAGTGTGTGGGGTGCTCCAGTGGGTGGTTTGTTCGTTGTCTGCGCTCAATTCAGGGGCGGCGCATCATGGGACGACCAGGTCCTGATCGAACCAGGCCATGGCGACACCCAGGCCCATGGCGTTCATGACGCTGCGCCAAAGCGCTGGCGTATCGCTTTCTCGGCCAAAATCGGCAAACCGGCTGCGCAGGTGAAAGACGAACGCCTCGCTGCGCTGGTCAAGCCAGTTGCCCCAGCGCCGGATGGTGCGCCGCTCAAACTGCGTGCAGCGACTGCAGCGGTGCAGGGAGACTCCAGCGAGCAACAGCAGCAAGACCACCTGCTGCACCGACCAGTCGTACCAACGCCTGGGCGCGATACACAGCGGCACACGCGAGCAGGTGTGAAGACACGCCGCACACAAATAGCGCGCAATGGCCACCGGATTGAGCGCGCCGAGCGCACCGGGTCTGCGATCGGCCTTGCGGTGGTAACAACCGTGGCTCCAAAGCTTGCAGCCTTGGCAGTGGGGGCAGTTCGATGGACGGTAGGCTTCACAGCCGGATGCGAGTGCCGCAGCATGTAACTCAAGGGAGGTGATGCTCGCTACAATTCTGTGCATAGGCTGGTCTTCTGTTGTTAGGTTTGGGTTTAGTCACCACGAACATTAACAAAAGGAAACCGGCCTATCTTGTTTGCGACAACGCTGCGGTGTTCATGCAGGCTGAAAGTGCCGGTTCAGATGAATGGGGCAACAGCGAACAAAACGGCCGTGCATCTCGGCACTTGTGCGCCAGGGGGGGCCTCCGGCGGCCTGGCAGGGGCCCATTGAAAGTAAATCCGGATCAACTTCTGATTCTGATCAGGCAGTCGTCCCGCAATCGATTCGGGGTTCGTGCCAACAAGTTCCCGGATAGACCTGGGACATCAGGGGGTCGCTGAATCTTGAATGCCGTGCAACGTGACATCGGGTGATGCGCACTCGTCTCAGAGCCAGTGAGACCAAGCTCTCGCCTGAGCGCGCTCTGGAAAAACTGCGTCGGATTCAACATCATCAGGTGATGCTCAATAACACGCAACCGGTGACCGGGCTGTCCACCATCAGCCAAGAACACACTGATATTTTGTCGGCGCTGACGATCAAAAAACCCACCCTGAACACGCAAATAACGCTTTTGAGTGAGAATATTCGGTAAACCCGTCCAAGCTATTGGCAAAGGACTGCAGCGAAGTTTCTTTGCAACGGATACAGCCAGATATCTTTGACTGGAATCAGTTGGCGGTGACTTAAAGATTTCTTACCCCGCCCTGTTGTGCGGCCAACGTTGATCCAGTTTGCGGCCTTGTAGCAAGTTCCCCGGTGGCGCTCGAACTCGACAAATGTTTCCAGCAGTACAGGGCGAAACCCGTAACGGTTGAACCAGTCCTTGGGCAGTTGACGGGCCACGCGGGACAGAATTTTGGATGCAAGGCCTTTGGAGTTAATCCATGGCAGGATCAGAAAGCGCGCATTGTTGACGACAAGCTGCAGGTTCTTCTGGCGCTGATGCTCTTGCCATCCAATGAAACGCTCACGTTCCTTGAGTTTCCAGGCGCTCGCACCAAAGCTGATACACGCCACCAACTGCTCGCCGACGAAGACGCTGTAGCGCATTTGGGCACCCGACAGCGGCGTGTAGCCCAGGTAGTGGTAGCGCGCGATGTACTCATTCCACAGGCGTGAATTCACTGTGCCGTTGACCAGGCGCAGCGTCAAGGCATCGAGTTCATGCACCGGTGCCTTGATCGGTGTTTGTGGGTCACTGGCCTGCGTGGCAGGGAAGTGGGCAGCCCTGCGGTTGCTGCTGCGATGAATCGATGGCGCCAAAGTGACCAAGCCATCAGCCTGCATGCGTAGTAACGCCACGCGACACGTCATGTCCTTGAGTTCGCCGTTAGGTTTGGTCCAGTTCCACAACTCACAAAGTCGGCGCGACAAAGGGGAGCGTTTGAGGTCCGGGTTTTCTTGCATCAAATCCCGGATCATCTGGATTTCTTCGGCGCTGAAATCGCGCCCACAGTAAACCGTCATGAACTGTCAACCCCTTCGAGCACTTCAGACACTTTAGAAATAACCGATGCACGCATAAACGCCAATCTCCTGGCATCCATCGCCCAAGGCAAAAAGGCGGTGATGTCATCGGGCGCTTTGTTGGCGTTGTCGGCACAGGCCTGCAAGTAGACACCAAGCCAAGTGCGCACATTGATCCCCCACAGTTTGAGGGTACCAAATACACTGTACATGGTGGCCGCCAACTCGCCCGACCATTCAGAGCCGGATCCGTAAAAGTTCTTGCGCCCCACCACCGGCCCTCGCATGTCTCGTTCAGCCACATTATTATCAATAGGAACTTGCGGGTGCGAGACAAACACCGTCAATCCAACCCAATGCACTGTCATGCTTTGCAGAACTTTGGCCGCAGCAATGGGCACTAGCGCATCTGTCAGCGCAGCATCGCGTCGAGCGGCCATTTGTTGCACGGCATGCTCAAGCGCACGTTGCGCCGTAGCCCGCTCTGCGCTGCCAGGCGGCGCTTGCAGGCGTAAATCATTGAAGTGATACAACTCACCAATAGCGTCCACCCAGACAAATGCCCACGTCAACAGAGTTGGATAAGCGATGGCCAGTTCAAAGAAGTCTCGTCTTTGGTGTGCCCAGCAGTAAGCCAATGACACCCCGGGATTGCGCCGGGCATAGCACTTGTAGGCTGAGTAGCGGTCGCAACTGATGATGCCGTCTTCAACGCCAGCGAGTTCGCCTTCGATGACGGTGGTTGCACGTGTCTGATCGAGCACGTAGTGAACCACCGCGGCGGAGTGAAACACCCATAGATACCAGCGATGGCCGACCTTGCCGTCAATCTCGGTGAACACCGCCCAACGGGTCTCGTCAGCATGCCAGTGCGACTCGCTGCAGAGTTTGGCGCGCAGTGCAATATCAATGGGCTCGAATAGCCTGGCAATGGTATGCAAGCCACCGGCGAGTGTGCCCGCTGACATACGCAGACCATGATCAGCCAAATCAAGCAGCAATCGGTTACTGGGGCGGCCGTACACGAACTTGTCAAGCAACACTGTGGTCCACACCGTTATGCCGAACTTTCCCCGTGCAATCAGCCGAGATGGTGGCGGTGCGGTGATGATGCCAGGCAGGGCCTCGCATTTACACATTGGTTTGTAGCGCAATCGCCGAATCTTGCGCCGGTAGGCTTTGACTTCAATCTCCAACACTTCAGCGTCTTCAGTGCCAGGGAAGATTCCAAATGCAAGGCCGCACTTTGAACAGTGCGCATCATCAAGGCTTGCGACTTCAATGCGCTGGGGCAGATGTGTCTGCAGGGAGCGTCCATGACCTCGTGCATTGAGTTGCTGTCCGCGATGGGCATGATGCGCACCTACAAAGCCTTGCTGTTTTGCGCTCTTGCTGCGTTCGCTCTTGCCCCCAAACATACGTTTTTGCAGATCCCGTATTCTGGACTGTGCAGCTTCCAATTCGTCACGCCAAGCAGTCTCGCGAAGTATGGCTCGATCAATCTCTTTGCGATGTTGGGCTTGAATCGATTGGATTCGAAGAAGGGAACCATGGTGCAGGGACTTCCACCAGTTCACATCTCTTTTTAGGCCAAGATACTCTTGCTCGGTTATCGTTACCGTGACGGGTGCCTGAGTCTTGATAACCGGCATTTCGTCCAAGCTGTGCGGCGTAAGCATGTACGACACGGTACGACAAAAAACAGATTGTGTCCAGTAATTTATTCAACAAGTTCAACGATACGGGTTTACCGAATATTCTCCTTGTAGGGGCACGTTTTAAAGTCAAACCTAATGAAATCAAGGTACTTACGTCATTAGCTGTCGAAGACCGGGGCTCAGTCGGTCTTGGGGACGGCCGTACAGTGACAAGGCGTAGCCAAGATAAAACCCCATGGTTTTGCGCCCGCCAGCGATGGAGACATGCAGCGCGCATTTGTCATCTGAGCTGAACGCTCGTACTTGCGCAGTAATGTAGTCAGCCGCAGCGCTGTTGTCTTCAATGCTGCGAATATCGCTCATGTCCTGTCCATTGGCATCTTGCATGACGTGAATGTGGTCACGGTTGAATGCGATGGCTGGCAACTGGTAGTCGTCGCACAATTTATGGAACCAGCCCAAGTCAGTGCTCAGGAGTGAGAGTTCGGCTTTTTGTGCGCCCTCTTTGGTGGTGATGATGTGGACTTCGGTAGGGACGAATCGGGACTCGCCAGCCAACGCCAATGCGTAGATGGTTTCGGTCACGATTTGAGGAGACAGGCCACTGACCACCAGCAGCACCCGGCGCTGGTAGCTAGCTGGATGTCCCTGATGGCCACCCAAATTCCCCCACTTTTGGCCACCTCAAATTCCCCCACCCTGAGCGCGGCGTGACGGCTGGTTAAACCCGGCTGTTTCAC
>NZ_JAAFHA010000134.1 GCF_010365055.1 Rhodoferax sp. | reverse complement strand
GGTGACGCCCCACCGTCAACCCACTTGTTACGTCCGTCGACATCTGAGGATCGTCACCCCCGTTTTGTCCCGGGTCTTTTTATGGCGTTACCCGTACCGAGCCCGAATGTATTGCGGGACTGAACGTTGAAGGGATTTGGTGGTTTGGTGGTTTGGATGATTTTTAATTGGCCCCGCCAGGCCGCCGGAGGCCTCCCCCTGGCAGTAGACATCTTGTGACCTTGCGTTGCAAACAAGATAGGCCGGTCATCCTTTTGTTAATGTTTGTGGTGTCGAAACCAAAACCTAACAACAGAAAGACCAGCCTATGCACAGAATTGTAGCGAGCATCACCACCCTTGAGGCGCATGTTGCTGCGCTCGAATCCGGCTGTGAAGCCTACCGTCCACCGAATTGTCCGCATTGCAACGGCTGCAAGCTCTGGGGCCACGGCTGTTATCACCGCTTATGCATAGTCCCCTGTTATGAATAGCAACGGCGCGAATTTTCTCAAACACCGCATAAACACTGGCTTATCGGGATGGTGGGGTGCGAAGCAGTAGACATAATTTCTGCAATCAACTGAACTGGCAACTCCACTACAGGAGATTGCCATGGACTTCGTTGCCTCACTTCACCCCACGCCCCAGACGTGGTTACGCAATAGCGCGCTTGCGCCGCACATTGATGCTTACGAGGCATATTTGCGCCAGGGCCGTTATGCGAGCGTCACGACCAGGGGTTACCTCACCTGTGTTGCTCACTTCGCCCATTGGATGTCGCAGTGCGGCCTGCAAGTTCCCCAGGTAGATGAGCGGTCCATCCGGCAGTTTTTAGATCAACACCTGCGAAGCTGTAACTGCCCATGTCCGGTCGTGCGTGTTTACGGGGATTTGCGGGCCGCGCTGGGACACCTGCTAATAGTGCTTCGAGCTCAGAGTGCAATCCCGAAGGTACCAGAGCCGGTTGGCCCGATCGCCGATGAACTGCGTCGGTATGATGATCACATGTGCAACGCGCGTGGCCTGACCGCTGGCACACGGTGCGGCCAACTGCGCATCATTGGGCGATTGCTGCTGCACAAATTTGTAGACCGCCCTGTCGTCATCGGTAAGTTACAACCATCCGATGTACGTCAATTCATTGCGGTACAGATGAAACTGGTGGACACCGTCTCCAATGCTTTTACATTGGCCTCGGCGTTGCGCAGCTACTTGCGTTACCGATCAACCTGTGGCGACCAGATTCAGGGACTGCTTGGCGCAATTTCCTCGCCAGCGCACTGGGGTTTGGCATCGTTGCCGCGCGCGCTAAAACCCGTCGATGTTGAACGCTTGTTGGCCTCGTTCACCCCCGAGGTAGCGTCTCCGCTGCGTGGCTACGCCATTGTGCGATGCGCGCTGGACTTGGGGTTACGCAGCAGTGAAGTGGCCAAACTCCAATTGACGGACATTGACTGGCGCGCCGCAACGGTGACGCTCAGAAGCACCAAGTCGCGGCGCCAGGACATATTTCCGCTGCCTGAAGTGACCGGCCGTGCTTTGGCCGATTACTTGCAGCACGAGCGCCCTAAAACCACAAACTCTGCAGTCTTTGTACGCACAATGGCTCCCCGTGATAAACCCATCGGATCCGATGCAATACAAAAAATCATCCGCAATGCGTACCGACGCATTGGCCTCAATCATGGCCGCTCCCATGCGCTGCGCCATACACTGGCATGCCAATTATTGGAAGGCGGAAGTTCACTCAAGGACGTGGCCGATGTGCTGCGCCACCGCTCGCTGAACACGACCCGCATCTATGCCAAGCTGGACAATCGCAAGCTGGTTGCGGTTGCAATGCCGTGGCCAGGGAGCGCAACATGAGCGCCACAACGGGCCTGCAGGTGAAGGTAGACGAATACATCACCGAGCGTCGGCGCCTTGGTTTTAAGCTGAACGGCATGGCGAAGGGTTTGGCCAGCTTTGCGCGCTACGTGAGTTGTGTGCATCACCGTGGACCGCTAACCTGCGATCTGATGGTCAACTGGGCTCGCCAGGATCAAACGCCGGACCATAAAGCGGAAACGGGTGCCAGGCGGCTCAAGATGCTCAGGCCCTTTGCCAGGTGGATGCGTCAATTTGAACCCCTCACAGGACTACCCGACGAATCGGTCTTTGGCCCGATACCTGGACGCGTGGCACCACACATCTATCAGGAAGCCGAGATTGTGGCGCTGCTGGACGCTGCCCGCCACATAGATTCGCAGAACAGCTTGCGCCCAGCCACATTCGAGACGTTGTTTGGGCTGATCGCCTGCGCTGGTCTGCGAGTGTCTGAAGCATTGAATCTGCTGGACAGCGATGTCGATCTCCAGGACGGCACACTGGTCGTGCGCCAGACCAAGTTTGCAAAGTCACGCCGACTGCCTCTTCATTCCAGCACGATCCAAGCACTGGCGCATTACCGGCAACTTCGCTGTCAGCAGATCGGCACCACAGCGGAGACCACTTTCTTTATTGGTACACGGGGCCGACTACTTGGTCAACCTTTGGGGGACCGCCAAGTGCACCGAGTCTTCCTTGCGCTGCGCGATAAGTTGGGCTGGGTCAATCGCGGCGCACATGGCAGTGTTCGCATTCATGATCTACGTCATACCTTTGCCGTGAGGACGGTGATGCGCTGGCATGAACAAGGCATTGATGTTGATCAGGCCATGTTGTCACTTTGCACGTACTTGGGGCACGCTGATATATCCCATACCTACTGGTACCTCACTGGGGTGCCCGAACTGATGGCACTGGCGGGTGCCAAGTTCGAGCAGTTCGCCCAGGCACCGAGGTTTGGCGATGAGTAGGCCCAAGCGCGCCGCCGTACCCCCGAGTTTCCCGGCACTCGTGCAGGCGTTCTTCGCTGAGCATCTGACCCAACACCGGGCGCTGAGTCCGCGAACAGTGGCGACCTACCGTGATGCCTTCATGTTGTTTCTGGACTATGCCTCCAAGCGCTGTGCAAAGTCGCCGACGGCATTGACGATGAAGGACATCACGGCTGAGTTGATCCTAGCCTTCCTCGACCATTTGGAGAAAGACCGGGGCAACGCAGTGCGCAGTCGCAATGCACGCTTGGCAGCGCTGCGGGCGTTTCTGAAGTTCGCCGCCCATCGTGATGTCGCGTCCCTGCAGATCATTGAGCAAGCGCTGGGCGTGCCAGTGAAGCGCTTTGAGCGGCCGATACTGGGATTCTTATCGCGCGAAGAGATGCTGGCGGTGATCGGTTCACCGGGCAGCAGTTGGATCAGCCAGCGCGATCATTTGTTGTTTGGCTTGATGTACAACACCGGCGCGCGGGTCTCCGAAATCATCGGCGTGCGCGTGGCCGACGTTATTCTGGACAGCGCTGCCTGTGTGCATCTCATGGGAAAAGGGCGAAAGCGGCGCTCATTGCCGTTATGGGACACCACCGTGAAGGAAGTACGGGCCTGGCTCAGACTGAATTCGCAGCTCGGGCCCAACTCGGCGCTACTACCGAATCGAGACGGCCAAGTGATGACGCGGGACAACGTTTCAAAGCGTTTGGATATTGCTGTGCAAACCGCCGCAAAAACCATTCCGGATCTCGCCAAACGCCGACAAATATCACCGCACACCATCCGGCACACAACGGCAATGCACATGCTGCAATCAGGAACGCCTATTGAAGAAATTGCTTTATGGATGGGTCACGAAAGTCCTACAACTACGCATCATTACGTCGAGGCAAATCTAGCGATGAAGGAGCAGGCGCTCGCCCGAATGCAGGAGCCTGACTCCAAGATCAGGCGCTATCACGCCCCGGACGAACTATTGGAGTTTCTCAGGACGCTGTAATTATGAATAGCCGCCGAGTCTGCCTTGCAGCCGCCCACCACGGTGGGGCGAGCTGGGCGATGTGATGCTATTCATAACAGGGGACTATGCATAAGCGGTGTTATGCAGAGCTCTGCATAACACCGCAAGGCCGACCGCCGACCTGGTGGTGGCGGGGCACTCAACCCGGTGGCCATTGCGCGCTTCCTGTGCGCTGCGTGTCTTCACACCTGCTCACGCCTGCCGCTGTGCATCGCCCCCAGGCGTTGGTACGACTGGTCGGTGCAGCAGGTGGTCTTGCTGCTGTTGCTCGCCGGAGTCTCCCTGCACCACTGCAGTCGCTGCACGCAGTTTGGGCGGCGCACCATCCGGCGCTGGCGCGACTGGCTTGACCAGCGCAGCGATGTCTTCGTCTTTCACCTGCGCAGCCGCTGTGCCGATTTGGGGCGCGAGCCCGATACGCCAGCACTGTGGCGCAGCGTCCTGAACGCCATGGGCCTGGGTGTCGCCATGGCCTGGCTCGATCAGGACCTGATCGTCCCATGATGTGCTGACCCCCAATCTATAGCAGACAGCGTATTTGTCCCCGTTTGAGGTACCCCACACACTTTGCCCACTTTCGCAAACATCCGATCCGCAGTCTCATCGGCACCTCTTCAACTCAAGGTGTACGTTCATGAAACAGATCGATTCCATAGCATTATTTCGGCTCTCCGTGCTGGGCCAACTGGTCAGCCGCGAGCGCCTCGAACGTGGCGAACTACAGCAGCTGATTCGACAGATGGCCCAACGCGAGTACGCCATTCCCGGCTCAGAGCGCACTCGCCTGGGCGAGAAGACCATTGAGGCGTGGTACTACGCCTGGCGCAAAGACGGCATCGATGGCCTGATTCCCAAGGTGCGCGTAGACCGTGGCCAGTCCAAGCTCACGCCAGCGCTGCAAGAAGCTGTGCTGGCGGCCAAGCGAGAGAACCCCAGGCGCTCAGTTCGCCAGATCCTGCGGCTGCTGGAGTCTGCCGGTCTACAAGCCAACCACAGCCTCTCCAGATCGGCCATCCATCGACTGCTGCAACAACACGGACTCTCCAGCATCACCGGCTCTGTCAGCCTGCCCGAGGAGAAACGCAGCTTTGGCGCCGAGTTCGCCGGCTCCATCTGGTACGGCGATGTGATGCATGGTCCGCGCCTGGCCCTCAATGGGCAAATGCGCAAGACCTACCTGGTGTCACTCTTTGACGATGCCTCACGCCTGGTCACCCACAGCGCCTTTTGCCTGGGCGAGACGGCCCTGGACATCGAAGGCGTGCTCAAGCAGGCACTCCTGCGCCGGGGAATACCTACCAAGCTGGTGGTTGACAATGGCGCCGCCTACCGCGCCGCCACCTTGCAGGCTTTGTGTGCGCGCCTGGGCATTCATCTGATCTTCTGTCGGCCCTACGCGCCCGAAGGCAAGGGCAAGTTGGAACGCTGGCACCGCACGTTTCGTGACCAGTTCTTAAGCGAACTCGATGCGCGCCGCATCACCGACCTGGCTGATCTGAACGCCCGGCTGTGGGCCTGGCTGGAGCATGTCTATCACCGCACCGGCCACGCTGCCCTGGGCGGCATGACCCCCTTGGCGCGCTACCAGCAAGACCTCCCTCGCATCCGCAGTCTGGGCGCCAAGGCGGCAACGCTTGATTCGCTTTTTTATCACCGCGTCAGCCGCTTCGTGAAGAAGGACGGCACCGTGTCTTATCTTGGCCAGCCGTTTGAGGTGCCCTACGAGTTGGCAGGCAAGACCGTCAAGTTGGTGGTGGACCCCCACGGCGCACGCGTCATTGGGGTTGAGAGCGATGCGGGCGAGTCGCTGGGAGACGCCACGGCGCTCGACAGACAAGCCAATTTGCATCGGGTGCGCCGCAAACCTGAGCAGCCGGGTGACGATGATGGCGCCAGTGTGACTGGCAGCGCTCCCAAGCGCGGCCCCGGCGGTGCTGGCCCCAATTTGGTGGAACTCGCCCATCAGCAGTATTACGCTGGTGCACCGGCACCGTCGACAACAACTGCACGGGAGGCTTGAGATGTACCTTCAACACTTTGGCCTGCGCCACGCCCCATTGGGCAAAGAGCTCACCGAGCCCTGGGATGATGGCACCCTGGCGCATCTGACAGAGCGTTTCAACTGGCTGCTGAGTTCCCCCGGCGTTGGCCTGCTCACGGGCGAGCCCGGCGTGGGTAAGACGGCGGCTCTGCGCAACATCACCAAGTCCCTCAACCCGCACCGCTATCTGGTGCTCTACCAGGCCGAGACCGACTTCGGGCGCGTCGATATCTACCGGGGGCTGGCACGTGCGCTGGGGATCGAGCCCAACTACCGGCGCGCACAACTGTGGCGCGACATCAAGCAGCGCATTCATGAGTTGGTCGACACCAAGCAGACGACGCCCTTGTGGATCATTGACGAGGCGCAGAATCTGCCGCCGGAGTTCTTTCGTGATCTGCCAGCTTTCTTGAACTTTGCGTTTGATTCGCGCGATCTGATCAGCGTCTGGCTGGTGGGGCATCCGGCCTTGGCGCAGACCCTGGAGCGGGCCCCTTATGCGGCGCTGGCCAGCCGTATTCAGGTGCGCGTCGAGCTCAAGCCGGTGGTGCAGCGCGAGCGTTTCGCCAAACTTATTGCTCACGCCTTCAAGAGCGCAGGCGCCACGGGCACCTTGCTCAGCGACTCGGGGTTGGAGATCGTGCGCCAGGCCTCCAAGGGGCTGCCACGCAATGCCGGCACCATTCTGTGCACCGCCATGCGACTGGCTGTGCCTAAAGGGCTCAACCATCTGCCCGACGAGATTTTGCAGCTGGCCATCGAGGAGTTGCAGTGAAGCGCAAGAAATACTTGAAACGCTTGGCCGCACTGGAAGACGGTCTGTTCCCCGAGGCGCTGTCGGATGAGGTGGCATGTGCCACGTTCGATTGCCTGCAGGCCATGCTCATGGCGTTCGAGAGGCGGTACTTGAGTCAACTCATGCGCCGTCAACGAAGCAAGCAAATTCTGTACGACCCCGAGCATCCGTGGAGAACGCCGCCGTTTTAGCCCGGTACAAACATCCGTCCCGCATTGCAACAGGGGCGTGTCCAGCCGAAATTACGGTGAGACACGTCCCCTTTTTTATCCTTCAATAGGGTGAGTCTGCGAGACTATTTCTATGCGGGACGTAACACCACTGATCCAAACAGCCTCTCCAAAACAACACGGCGGTTTTCCGCCGGGCCTTGCTGGCGCGGCACCACGGGCAAGCTTGAGGTCAAACCAAATGGCATGCAACCCCGCAGCCTGCGAAACGAAGTCAGCGCTGCATAAAGAACCAAGCCCTAGCCCATCTTTGTCATAAGGCA
>NZ_JAAFHA010000133.1 GCF_010365055.1 Rhodoferax sp. | reverse complement strand
ATCTAAATCTAAATCTAAATCTAAATCTAAATCTAAATCTAAATCTAAATCTAAATCTAAATCTAAATCTAAATCTAAATCTAAATCTATTTTAATAGCTACTCAGGCATATTCCACGCGGGCTAGCGGCCAATTTACTATAAATATTGGTGTAATTTCGGGCCGAGGGGTCGCCAGTCGGCTCAACCCTCACGCGCCATCCGCCATCCGCCATCAGGAACTGAACAGGAAGTTCATCAAGTCGCCATCCTTGACGACGTATTCCTTGCCCTCGCTGCGCATCTTGCCCGCGTCCTTGGCGCCCTGCTCGCCCTTGAACGCAATGAAATCTTCATAGGCAATGGTCTGGGCGCGGATGTAGCCCTTCTCGAAGTCGGTGTGGATCACACCGGCGGCCTGCGGCCCGGTGTCGCCCACATGGATGGTCCAGGCGCGCACTTCTTTGACGCCGGCGGTGAAGTAGGTTTGCAGACCCAGCAACTTGTAGGCGGCCACGATCAGCCGGTTCAGGCCCGGCTCGGTCTGGCCGATCTCGGCGAGGAACATCTTCTTGTCCTCTTCCTCCATGTCGGCCATTTCGGCTTCGAGTTTGGCGCAAATCGCCACCACCGGCGCGTTTTGTTCCTTGGCATAGGCGCGCAAGCGGTCCAGAAACGGGTTGTTCTCAAAACCGTCTTCGGCCACGTTGGCCACAAACATGGCGGGCTTGGCGGTGATCAGGAAGAACTGCGTCAACAGCGGCAATTCTTCCTTGCTGAATTCCACTGTGCGCACCGGCTTGGCCTCGTTCAAGGCGGCCTGGCATTTCTCCAGAATCGCCACCAGCTTGATCGATTCCTTGTCGCCCGAGCGCGCTGCCTTGGTGACGCGGTGCAGGGCCTTTTCAACCGCCTGCAAGTCCGCCAGACACAACTCGGTCTGGATCACCTCCATGTCGGAGATCGGGTCGATCTTGCCCGCGACGTGGATCACGTTCTCGTCTTCAAAGCATCGCACCACGTTGACGATGGCGTCGGTCTCGCGGATGTGCGCCAAAAACTTGTTGCCCAGGCCCTCGCCGGTACTGGCACCGGCCACCAGGCCGGCAATGTCGACGAACTCGACGATGGCCCGTTGCACCTTTTGCGGCTTCACAATAGCTGCCAGCGCATCAAGCCGCGGATCGGGCACTTCGACGATGCCCACATTGGGCTCAATCGTGCAAAAGGGATAATTTTCAGCCGCAATGCCGGCCTTGGTCAGTGCGTTGAACAGGGTCGATTTACCGACGTTGGGCAAGCCCACGATGCCACATTTCATAAAAGTCCTTTTAAATCATTGCACTGTCGACCCCAATGCAGGCATCGTCGAAGTGCCGGACCCGCGTCAATTGACGGGGCCAGAAAGATCAAAACATACCGCTTCAAACCTTGCTGCGACGCAAGCTTTTGTCCTGGTTTTGTCCTGGGTGTAATGTGGGAATTGTAATGATCAGCTAGTCCTTGCTACAAAGGGCGACCGCCTCAGACGGGCGCGCATCCTGCGGGATCGAGTACTCAGCGGCTTTGGGGTACGCCTGAACGCCCATAATCGCACCTTTCTGATCGCCACCAGTGTTTCAGGCAAACAGTTCCGCATGATGCTGGGTTACTGGCCCCTGATGAGCGTGGATGAGGCTCGTTCGCCTGCGATGGACGTCTTGCGGCAATGTCGCAATGGGGAACGGCCAAGTCGCAAGGTCAAACTCAAGGTTCCAACGCTGCGCGAAGCCTATCTGGCGTATTGCACAGCCAGCTACCTAAGCCCACCCAGGACCGCGCATCGACCAATGCGATACATGAAAGTGAATAGCATGCGTACCCGATGGTCACGTAAACAGGCCCCAATTCGATTAACCAGGTCGGTCAAGGGCCTAGTGTTGCGATTCAGACGCCAGCAATGAATGATTTGTCCAATCGCGGTACTGGCAAGACCTTTTATGAGGCAGCCCAAAATTGGGTCAGTCGGTATTTGATGGATAATTTCTTCGATCCCGAGCGATCGGATTACCCCATCCACTGTGTTGGCGTAGTCGATGTCGAAGTCGATGTTCGATCCTGCCGTGTCCGCCCCGTCTTCCAGCGGGATATCCAAGGCCGCAGCCAAGGACAATCGTGCGATTTCATGGTCTTCATATGAAAGCACGAGAAGCTCCTCATCCAACCTTAGCTGCCCGCGTAGAGTGATGTCAGTCCAATTCTCGGCCTCGACGTCTTTAACTCCGGCGGTGATTTCAAATACAGCGGCGTCTTCCTTGGTCAACTCATCGTCAAAGCTGAACTCGACCCTGTAATCTCGGGGGTGTTTGCGAATCCTGTGGCTAAATATGATTGGCATGGCGGTTCCTTTTCCGTGAAGGGGTCTTCGCGTCTTTTGCGTAATCTTCCTGCAACCCAACGTTTGGGAATGATCAGATTCGACGAATGGAGTCCGAGAGTTGAGAAAGCGCAAAGACGGACGTGTCTGGCGCACGTAAATCTTGGAATTCAAGCTGGGCCAAGCGCGCCGAAGGCCGACCGCTGGCGATCCACCACATTGATTCATGCACAACACCCCACAAATGGAAACGGGAACCGCCCCAAGCGCAATGCGCCTGCAGTTCTTTGTCCTCGGTTAACTTGGAGAAGTTAATACCGACTGTATTGATCAGCGAATCCCTGCTGCAAAGGGCGAGCGCTTCGGCCAGATCGCGAAATGTCTATGCGATCGTGTCCATCAATCATCTGCCCCCCGCACCGCCTTGGCCATCAAGGGCCATACAGCTTGATGCGAACTGCGGAACCAATTCATGTGACCCAGCGCCTTCAAGCCATGATGGACTGGATTGACCGGCAGCACCCGCTTTGGGGCTACCGGAAAGGTCCGAAACAGGTCTTCAACGGTGGCAGAGTTGGCGATATCGTCGTCCTCGGCGTACAAAACGGTAATGGGCGTGCGGATCTTGGTGTGGAAGTCTTGCTCGGGCTGATGACGAATGGCGTTGGTGGCATAGCCACCCGCCGCACACCATTGCCCCCACTGTCGTGCAACACCCGCAGGCAAGTCCTGACCCAAACCAATTTTTGACGTTGGCGCGTAACCTTTGAGCCAGATGCCCAGAGGCACGAGACAGCGCAGCCCCAGCCGAGCTTTCAGTGCGAAGGCCGGACGCATGGCGCGGAACCAGCCGGTAGAGGCAGATACCCCGACCAGACGCGCAATTCGCTGATGGTTTGGCAGCAGGCCAATCATCTGGCCTCCCGCGCTGTGGCCCAGCAAGACGACCTGATCGCTGCCCGTGCGCTGCAACAGCCACTCCAGCGCAGCCACCTGATCTTGTTGACCCCATTCGGCCAATGTCGCCTTGCTGTCCTTCAATCGACCGTGGCGAGACAAACCAATACCGCGATAGTCGAACACGAGTACGTCATGCCCCTGGTCAGCCAACCAGCTCACGAAGCGCAGGTAGAAATGCTGCTTCACGCCAGTCGCAGGACACAGCAAAACCGGCAAACCAATCGTCCCCCGCCCGTGAAGAAAGTGGCCCTGAAGTCGCACCCTGTCGGCACAGATGATCACGACACGTTCTGGTTCTTGAATAGCTGCGGAATCTGTCTGGCTCATGGGTTGGAAGAGAAGTCTTTGAACATTTGAACGACGAAGTACAGGGGCGCCGCACAACTGCCGGGCGATCTGGCTGACATAAGAAAAGGCGTTTCTAGGATGGCATCAAGTTGGGCTTGCCCCAGCTTGCCCGACACTCAATGACGGACCTTCCCAAAGAAGATCAGTCCAGGAACTTGCTCCATGCGCCGATGTTATAGACCTTGCGGTAGCCGTTCTTCCTCAACATTAGTTTTGCCATTCCACTTCGTGTTCCGCTGGCACAGCAGAGGACCACCGGGGAGGACTTGGGTATCTCACCGAGTCTGCTTCCCAATTCCTGAAGCGGGATGTTGATGGTTCCAGGAGCGTTCCCATTTGCGAACTCCGCAGCGGATCTGACATCGACAAAGATTGCGCCGCTCTTCTTGAGCTCTGGCAGCATGGCAATGACTCTTTTTGAATTCCACCACCTGTACGCAAACCATAGACCCAAAGCCAAGACTGGCCAATACTTTTCAAAAAGATCCGGAAAATTCATATGACTCCTTGTAAGACCGAATTGATGAAGTATCGGTGAGTATGGATAGGCTTGACGACAGCAACAAGTCCGCCATTCGTAACTGCGGTCTGTGCCACACAGTCTCAATATTATTGGTGGGGGCTGGGTCGCTACGCCTAACGGCGATTTATCTCGCAAGTCCCTAAAAATCAAGGCTTCAAGTGTGTTCGATGCCTGACTTCTACAATCGACCCTATGAGTCAACCCTTTGATATTTGCATTCGCGGCGACGGCATTGTGGGCCGCACACTGGCGCTGTTGCTGGCGCGCGAACGGCTGCACGTGGGTCTGGTGTCGCACCCCGCACCGGCGAAGCCAGGCGTGGCGAGCGCTGCCCCGGACGTGCGCGCCTACGCTTTGAATGCAAAATCACGGGCCCTGCTGGAGTCGCTGCGCTGCTGGCCCGACGCCCAGCACGCGACTGAGGTGCTGGCCATGCGGGTCTTGGGCGATGACGGCGGCGAAGTCAATTTTTCCGCGCAGCAGCTCCAGGTGCCGGGTCTGACCTGGATTGTGGATGTGCCAGTGCTGGAGGCGCAGCTGGCGGCGGCGGTGCGGTTTCAGCCGCTCATCGAGTTATTGGACGCGCCACAGCCTGCCAGCCTGACCGTGATCTGTGAAGGCAAGGCCAGCCGAACCCGCGCCGAGTTCGGCATTGACTTTGAGATCACCCGCTACCCGCAGACGGCGATAGCAGCGCGCCTGGCGTGCGAAATACCGCATGGGCAAACAGCGCGCCAATGGTTTACCCACGGTGAAATTCTGGCCTTTTTGCCCCTTGCCGGTCCGCAGGGGAACTCTGTCGCCATTGTCTGGTCCGTCCGTGACGACCGGGTTGAGGCACTGTTGGCGGCGAGCCCGGCCGAGTTTTGTCAGCAACTCCAAGTCGCCAGTCAGGGCTGCCTGGGGCAACTGACGCTGAGCAGCGAACGCTGTGCCTGGCCACTGCAGTCGGCGCGCGCCGAGCGCTGGGTGGGCAGCCACGAGGGCAAGGCATGGGCACTGGCCGGCGACGCCGCCCACAACGTCCATCCGCTGGCCGGGCAAGGGCTGAATTTGGGTTTGTCTGACGTTGCCGCCCTGGCCCAAACGCTGCACGAGCGCGAATACTGGCGCAGCGTCGGCGATGAGAAGCTGCTGCGGCGCTACGAGCGCGCGCGCAAGGCTGAAGTGTTGGCCATGGGAGCCACCATGGATGGTCTGCAACAGCTGTTTTCACAGAGCAGTGCCGCCTGGCAAGCGGCGCGCAACTGGGGCATGAATGGCTTTGAGCGCAGCGGTCTGGTCAAGCAATGGGTAGCGCGCCAAGCGATGGGTTTTTAATGAATGAACATATGAATGGACGACTGAAGATGAAATTAGCTCAATCCGCACTGCTCTGTGCGACGCTGTTGCTGGCTATGGGCGTGAACGCGCAAGAGGCCACCATTCGCAAAAACCTGGCAGAGCGGATTCCGCAATTGGCGAAGATTGACGAAGTCAGCAAGAGCCCAATGTCTGGTTTGTATGAAATTCGGGTCAATGGCTCGGATATCTATTACACCGATGCCGAGGGCAACTATCTGGTGCAGGGCAATTTGATCGACACCAAGCAGCGCCGCAATCTGACGGAAGAACGCGTTGACAAGCTAAACGCCATCAGTTTCAACGCGCTGCCGTTCAAGGACGCCTTCACCATCGTGCGCGGTAACGGGAAACGCAAACTGGCGGTCTTTGAAGACCCGAATTGTGGCTACTGCAAACGCTTTGAGCGCGACCTGCAGAGTGTGGACAACGTGACGATTCACATGTTCTTGTACCCCATTCTCAGCCCCGACTCGACTGAAAAGTCCAAGGCCATCTGGTGTGCCAAGGACAAGGCCAAATCCTGGCAAGACTGGATGGTGCGCGACCAGTCACCCAAAGCGGCCAGTTGTGACAGTGGCGCCATTGAGCGCAACGTCGAACTCGGGCGCAAGCACAAAATCACGGGCACCCCGACGCTGATCTTCGCTGATGGCTCGCGGGTACCCGGCGCTGTCAGTGCGGCGGAAGTTGAAAAGCGCCTGACCACAGCCAAGAACTAAGATCAATCGTGGGTCCCTTCATGGCCTGGGCCGACGAGGCACCTTACTGGCGCTTGAGTGCCCCCTGTTATTTACTTCATTATTGATAGCTACTGACGCTTATTAAATAAGGGCTAGCGGCTCATTTGACAAAAATATCCTCATGACTCGTCGAGCCACCAATGCCACTGCAGCCGTGCACTACCGGGTCGACCTGCAGAGCCTGAACGCCCATCTCTTTGCAGTCACGCTGACCATTGCACAGCCTGCCGCCCTGCAGCGCGTGAGCCTGCCGGTCTGGATTCCGGGCAGCTACCTGGTGCGCGAATTTGCCAAGAACCTGCAGAACCTGCAGGTGCATCAAGGCGGCCAGGCCGTGGCGTTGACTCAGCTGGACAAATGCAGCTGGCAGGCCCAGTGCCTGACGAGCCTGCCGCTAGTTTTGCAGTATGAGATTTACGCGCTTGACAACTCGGTGCGCACCGCTTGGCTGGACGGCGCGCGCGGATTTTTCAATGGCACCAGCCTGTTTCTAAGGGTTGCAGGTAAGGAGGCTTTGCCGCATGAACTGGCGCTGTTGGCGCGCCCGGACCTGCCCGACTGGCAACTGGCCACCGGCTTACGCCCCGGTAAAACCACACGCCATGGTTTTGGCACTTATCTTGCCAGTGGTTACGACGAACTGGTGGACTGCCCGGTCGAGATGGGCCCGTTCTGGCATGGCGCGTTCGTCGCCGGCGGCGTACCGCACCGGTTTGTCGTGGCGGGCGCGCCCCCCGGTTTTGATGGCGAGCGGCTGCTGGCCGACACCCAACGCATTTGCGAGGTAGAAATCGAGTTCTGGCATGGCGCCCGATCGAGCAAGCGTGCCCCGGCCAAGCCACCGCATCAGACCTATTGCTTCATGCTCAACGCCGTGGACGACGGTTATGGCGGGCTGGAGCACCGCAATTCAACCGCACTGATCTGCAAACGTCAGGACCTGCCACGCA
>NZ_JAAFHA010000132.1 GCF_010365055.1 Rhodoferax sp. | reverse complement strand
ACCTTACCAGGACTATAGTCATGATCGACTACTGGAAGGAAAAAAAATCCAATGACGGATTGGGCAGATCAAGCGTCCTAAAAAGCCTCACAAATAAATTATTGTTTGTGAGGCTTTTTTGCATTCAATTACTTTGCGTATTGCGGGTACTCACGCTCAAAAAATTCCTTGGCCTCGCCCATTGAACACCAAATCCGCGCATTCCCCCTGCTAGGCGAGGTGGCCGCGTAGCGGCATTAAGGCGTGAGCCGAATCGCCAGGAGGGGGTCTAGCGGAGGCTGTTGGTCTTTGCCTTTGCTTTGGCTTTTCTCACATGTTCTTCGGTTCCCTGAGCGTCCACATAAGCTCGCACAGTTTCCAGCGTGGCTCCGCCCACACTGCCCACAAAGTAGGCCCGATGCCAGAACAACGGCTTGCGATAGAAATCTGCCAAATGCTCTGCAAACCGATTCCTGGTACGCCGGGCGCTGGCGGTCTTGAGGTTATTGATCAACACCGAAATATCGAGGGCTGGGTGGATGTCAACCAGCAAGTGGGTGTGGTCAGGTTCGCCGCCGAATTCAACAAGTTTGCAATTCCATGCGGCGAGACACTCGGAGAACGCGATTTTTAGGTAATCCAACAACTCAGGCGTCAACGTCTTGCGTCTGTACTTGGTTACAAATACGATGTGTAGCTTAATATTAAAAACAGCATGAGACTTAGACTGATTGGTGTTTTCCATTCTTGCGCCTTAATGTAATGGGTATGCGGATTTGAGTGTGTTTTTGGCTCCAAATCCTACGCCTGACATTGTGTAGTAAAACCGGATTTTATTGTTGCAATAGTTGGTTTGTCCCAATATAATGAAACCGGATTACATTGTGGGAACAAGGAAATATATGGAACTCTTTTCTGCTTTAGGCTTTCGATGGGACAGGCTCGCTGTGCCCGCTGCGGTGCCGACGCACTCCATCGAGCGGGTGGCCTTCCGTTTTCATCGCATGCTGCCCGAGTTCGTTTGGGATGCGTCCGTCCTAGAAGGAAACCCGTTCACCTTTCCCGAGGTCAAAACCCTGCTCGATGGCGTGACTATCGGCGGTCGGAAAATCTCTGACCAAGAGCAAGTTCTCAACCTAGCGGAAAGCTCCAAGCATCTTTTGGCTCTGGTGAAGACTGGCAAGTTCTCGTTGGGCAAAGCGACGTTTACTGAGCTGCATAGTCTTGTTGCCCACAATGAAGCGCTGGAGTGGGGGCACTTCCGAGGCGAAGGTAAAGAGACAGGCTACACGCCGGATGTTGGTTTGGGTGAACAGGGGCGATACACGCCGCTGGCAACCGTGGCGGGTGCGCCAGAGTTGAATCGTGTCTTTGCCAGTGGCCTGCAAGCGCTTCAAAGCGACGTGCAGCAACCCTTCGAGAAAGCTGCCGCCTTTTTCCTGTTCGGTGCTTTGCAGCAGTTTTTTTTTGACGGCAACAAACGCACGTCCCGTTTCATGATGAATGGCATTTTGATGTCGGCGGGCATTGATGCTGTCAGCGTCCCCGCAGCAAAGGCGCAGGAATTCAATGAAAACATGGTCAGGTTTTACATGGAGAAGGATGCCACTGAAATGATGTCATTCTTGGTCAATTGCCACCCAGACGCTGAACAGATTCTTGAAACAAACCAATCCAGTCCAAGACAGTGATAACGGAATGGAGCCATGATAAAAAATTACGGCTATCCCAATTTGGCTGTGTTTATCCACAACAAAATCCGATTTTTTGGAGTTATTGCATGACAAATGAAGTCTTGAGCACTGATGCATCCCCGGCACCACGTAGAGCACGGTTGCACAGCATCGAAGAACACCATTACTACACCGCGTTGGAAGCGCCCGACGTGAAAGTGGCGATCCATGATTACGAGGGAGCGCAGGCGCGGCGCGATAGCGTCAGTCGGAAACTGTGTGGCGGCTCTACTGCCGTGACTGTGGACGATCTCGGGCGTTGGGAAGCCTCACTTGCGACCGCTAAGAAAACATTGGCGCAACTTGCGTTTCACACGCCCATTTTGAAACGACACCCGGCTTTCGCTTCTGTGGTTGACCACAGCTAAATCTGGTGAGAGAGGTATTTTTGCATAAAAACAATAATTTACGTTTATCGCTTGGGGTCAAGGACGGCGAAGCCGCAGCTTTGCTGCTTGTCCTTGATGTCAAGAGATAAACGGAAGACTATGACTCATGCAAAATTTAGGTGTTTTGTTGCACTTGGACCTTGAGACCGCCCTGCATATACAAGTGCAAAACCCTGCCTCAAAACAATGACGACGAAGGAATGACGCCATGACCAACGATAACAAGCCGCCTATTTTCGGCCACACTGCAACGTTCGACCCGTCCACCCATGAGCCGCGCACCGGCAAGTCAGCCGCAATGGGTGAGCTGATGGCTCAGTTTGCAAACAAGCCGGAATATTTGCAAGCAACGATCATCAGCAATTGCACGACGACGCTGCCGATGAAATTCAAGTTCGACCCCGAGGACAACGGACACACGGTCATTTTCGCACCGACGCGCTCAGGCATGAGCGCGGACTACTCGGTTTTTCGACTGACTGATGCCGAGGCCGAAAGATGAAGAAAAACGACAAAGGGGCCTTGAAATGAAGATGACCAGCAACAGTGCGCAGTGCGCAGTAAAGCAGGCAAGCGTGACGGCCATAAGGGCACACTTCTGCGGTGAAGGCGCGAAGGCTCGCATCCTTCGGTTCGTCCGGGACGTGGCAATAGCTTCTGGTGGATGGACGGCCATGCTACTTTTCGTCGGTTCCTGGGCTGTTATTGGCGGCCTTCTGGTCGGCCCTGAGCACGACTTCTTTCTGACGCAAGTACACTCATGGATGGTGGCAACGCCTGTCGATCAGGTGTTGGTGCAGAGCCATACCCTGTTCGTGTCGGGCGCATGGGTGTGTGTGAAGTTTGGATTGCTTCTTGGATTGGGACAGAAATTGCTCACAGTGGTGACGCCTGCGGTGAATGACGCGAAACAACGTTTCAATTCGACCTTGGCTTAAGTGCAAGATGACCGAGTTTAATTCCGACCTTCTGAGGCTGCTGCGCCTTCATGGCTTCGCACTGACCTTCTATGGCGGCGACGCGCTGCATGCTGGTGTTGGCGCTCCCACCGAGCAACAAACATGGGGTATGCGGATTTGAGTGTGTTTTAGGCCCCAAAATCCTGCACCCGTCATCTTGGAGTAAAACCGGATTTTATTGTTGCATCTAAAGTCCAAGCAGAATACAATGAAACCGGATTTAAATGTAGGAGAAACCATGAAACCATCTGAAGCTCTTCAGTCAAACCGTCCCGCCATTCGTGACGTGGTTGCGGCCCATCACGCCTGCAATGCACGGGTGTTTGGCTCCGTTCTTCATGGACTGGACACAGAGCAGAGCGATCTTGACATTATTATTGACCCAACACCGCAGACCACTTTGATGGATGTCGCAGCCATTCAGGTCAAGTTGGAGCGTCTGCTGGGGGTGTCTGTCGATGTACTCACCCCAAAGGCACTGCCTGAGAAATTCCGCAATCTTGTTCTTGCCGAGGCAATGCCGGTATGACCAAAAGCCTTCGAGTCCCAGATTACCTTGGGCACATCTTGCAGGCAATCGAGCGTATTGATCGCTACACGGCTGACCTGGATGAAATCGGTTTTCTAAATAGTGAACTGGTGCAGGATGCGGTGATACGCAATATCGAAATCGTTGGATGAGTACGTTCAGGGATCGTGATGGCGTTTGCTACTGAATTGATCAAGTAGCGCGATGGGAAGGGGAAAGTACCCCTCAAGGCACTTGAACAAACGAACCTTTTGGGGCAGTCTCTTGTTTTACGAAGACTCGAGACGATCCAAGTGTGCCATATCCTCCTGCAAGACCCCAAGTTTTTTCAATTACTGTTACGAATTGACATTGATCTGGCTGCGCAAACGCTCGCCGGGAAATGTCCGTGTGGCGGTGTCCTCCACAAAGCCGACTATCCACGTAAACCCCGTGGTTGCCCGATCGAGGTCCGGGCTGACTACGCATCGCGTTTCAGTTTCTGTTGTAGCCGGTGCCGCAAGCGCTCGACGGCCATGTCGGTGCGTTTTCTGGGGCGGCGCGTGTATTTATCGCTGGTGGTGGTGTTGCTGTCGGCCCGGCGCGCCGGGCCGACAGCAACGGCAGCGCAACTGTGCAAGACGCTGGCCGTTCCTGCCCGGACTATTTTGCGCTGGCGAACCTGGTGGGTTCAATTGTTCCCAGCAACGCCGCTCTGGCAGGCCAACTGCGCCCGCTTCATGCCTCCAGTGGCGACGACCGAGCTTCCGGTCAGCCTGACCGAGCGCTTTACCGGCCCGGCGGCGGAATCAATGATGCGGCTACTGGCCTTTCTCACCCCCTTGACGGTGCGCCAATGATCACGCTATTGGAGGGGCACGCATGACCCGCAGAGGTTGCCAATAGCCAATTCTTGTGGGGTTTTGTAAGCTGACTTCCCATCAGCACTGCCGCCGGCAGCGCATCATTGGGAGCTCTTTTTGAATGCAATAACCGATCCGGTCAAACGCGATGCTTTCGCGCGGCTGCGCTTCTCGATCATTGGCCCCTTGCTGGCCGCGCCGCCTGCGCCCGGAGAATTGGACGGCGCCTTGCGGCTGCTCGCAGCCAAGACATGGCGTCATCCGACATCCGGGCTCGATATCGTTTTCGGCATGTCGACCATGGAGCGCTGGTACTACGCGGCGCGCAAAGCCAGTGATCCAGTGGCTGCCCTCAAGAATCGCCTGCGCGGCGACGTCAGCCGCTTTCCAAGCCTGACGCCGCTGGTCATCGACACCCTGACCATTCAGTATCGGGAGCATCCGGGCTGGACCGTCCAGCTGCACTTCGATAACCTCTGCGCCGCCCTCAAGGGCAGCGACACCGCGATCGCCTCCTATCCCACTGTCCGGCGCTATATGAAAGCACAGGGCATGTTCCGCCAGGCCCGGCCCAAACGCGCGACCGCCGGCGCACTTGCCGCACGCGACCGACTGGAACGGCTTGAAGTGCGCAGTTTCGAAGTGGATCATGTGTGCGCCCTCTGGCACCTCGACTTCCATCATGGTTCCCGCAAGGTGCTCACGCGCCAGGGGAGCTGGGTGACGCCGATGCTGATGGGCGTGATCGACGACCGCTCACGTCTGGTCTGCCATCTGCAATGGTATCTCGACGAAACGGCCGAAAGCCTGATTCACAGCCTGTGCCAGGCCTTCATGAAACGCGGCCTGCCACGCGCCCTGATGACCGACAATGGCGCCGCCATGCTGGCCGAGGAAACTACCGCCGGCTTAGCCGCACTGAGCGTGCTGCACCAGACCACGCTCCCTTATTCGCCGTATCAAAACGCGAAGCAGGAATCATTCTGGGGACGGGTCGAAGGCCGCCTGATGGCCATGCTCGAAGGCGAAGCCAACCTCACCATTGATGCGCTCAATCTGGCGACCCAGGCCTGGTGCGAGCAAGAGTACCACCGCACGCGTCACTCGGAAATCGACGCCACGCCGCTGGCGCACTATCTTGCCGGCCCGAACGTGGCGCGCCCATGTCCTTCGAGCGCCGTGCTCGCTGCCGTCTTCCGCATCGAAGTGGTACGCCGGCAGCGCCGCTCCGACGGCACTGTCAGCCTCGAAGGTGCGCGCTACGAGATCCCGTCGCGCTATCGCCACTTTGAACAAGTCCATCTGCGCTATCCCCGCTGGGATCTGTCCCGGGTCGATCTGGTCGATCCGCGCACCGGCGCCATCCTGTGCCCGGTCAAGCCGCTCGACAAGTCCGCCAATGCCAACGGCCAGCGCCGGCGGCTGGCCCCGGTGGCGGCCGATCTGTCACCGCTGCTGCCCAAGAGTCTGCCAGCCTTGCTGACCGAACTGCTGGCCGACTATGCCGCCACGGGCGTGCCACCGGCCTATCTTCCCACCAATGACGAGAGTGCCGCATGAATCAGAAATTACTCGCCCTCTACGGGCTCAAATGGAATCCATTCTCCCCGGAGTTGCCAACCGAGGCGATCTATGTGCCAGCCAAGATCGAGAACTTCTGCTGGCGCATCGAACATGCGCAGATCCGCGAGGGCGGCTTCGCCATGATCCACGGCGATCCGGGTAGCGGCAAGAGCATCGTCTTGCGCCTGCTTGCCGAACGCCTTAAAAAGCAGCCGGACATTACCGTTGGCGCCATCAACCACCCGCAGAGCAATATGGCCGATTTCTATCGCGAGCTGGGCGACATCTTTGCGGTGCCGTTGCGACCAAGCAATCGCTGGGGCGGCTTCAAGGCCTTACGCGAGCGCTGGTTTGCCCATCTCGAATCGAGCCGCTGCCGACCGGTTCTGTTGATCGATGAAGCGCAGGAAATGACGCCGCAAGTGCTTTCCGAATTGCGCCTGCTGGCCAGTGCCCGCTTCGATTCCCAGCCGCTGCTGTGCATCGTCATTGCCGGCGATGCCAGGCTGATCGAGAAACTGCGCCGCGAAGAACTCATTCCTCTGGGCAGCCGTATCCGTACCCGGTTGGCCACCGAGTTCGCCAGCCGCGATGAGCTGCTGGCGTGCCTCGATCATTTGCTCGCAGGGGCAGGCAACGCCAGCCTGATGACGCCGCAGTTGCGCCAGACCCCTATGCGATCACGCCGCCGGCAATTACCGCATCCTGACCTCCATGGCCGCTGAACTGCTCGCCGCCGCCGCGCAACGCGACTTGCCTGTGCTCGATGAGAAGCTTTACCTGGATGTGTTTGCACAACCCACTTTGCCCACCCAGCGCCGCGCTGCTGCCCGCTGATCATCGAGAGAGTCCACCATGAACGGTCTACCAGAGAACGGCATACCATTGCCCCCACTTTCTGACGAAGCTGCCGTTGAGATTCTTGACTTCCTCGGAGCGGTGTTCCAGATATTTGAAACACGCTATGCCAACCAGATTTATCGCTACTACCAGGCCAACAATATCGTCCGGTCGCATCCATCCACAATCACCGACTGCGAGCCCTTCTGAACGATCTCGTCTACTAATGTAAAACGCCGCGAGCTCTGAAGGCTGGCGGCGTTTTACTATCAAAATTTCACGTCAATTGGCCATCGCCGAATGTGAACATCGGACCATCAAATTAGGTGATCACACTCACCATGGGCGACGGAGATTTTCCTGTATTGCACGCGCGTAGATCATGAGCCAGGAGTGGCTGCGGGAGGCGGTGAGGTTGTGTTCGTAGGCTAAAAAGAGGCCAGTGTGGCACCACTGCCGCCGTACCATAGAGCAAT
>NZ_JAAFHA010000131.1 GCF_010365055.1 Rhodoferax sp. | reverse complement strand
GTTGTATCCCCCCCCTCACCCCAACCCTCTCCACCCCCGCCGGGGCGGAAAGGGAGCTAACAGCCACATTTGGCCGTGTCTTTGAAGGTGGGAAAGAGGCGGGCATGGGCGCGTTGCCATCAAGCTGAGGGAGCGGGTTTTGGATGCGCTGCAGACAGGTCGAGGCCAATTGGCGCTTAGACGGCGCTTGATCTGCTTGACCTGCTTGACCTGAGTCTGCTGATTCTGTGCAGCAGACCGAGAAATCGACGGCAGGCCAACTGATCCGAGGCCGAATTCGGCTACAGCGACTGGTCGCTGAGGTACCGCCACTTTGAGGCCAGCACGCAGTCAAGCGCAAAATTCCCGCCTTAAAACACGCGGCCACATGGAGCCCCCCTCTTTCGCCCAGCGGGGCGAGAGAGGGGTTGGGGGAGTGAGTGGGGGAAAAATGGCAAGAAACAAGTCCCTCCCCGTCGACCACAGAAAATCCAAAGCAGCGAGCGACCACTGCATCAGAAACAGCAAGAGAGAACGTAGAGCAAAAGTTACTCACCGCACCAACTCCTCGCAAGCCGCAACAATCTTCTCAGTGGCGTCAATTTTTTGAATCTTTTTAGCCTCTAGCCCACGTGCCATAAGGGCAGACCGCTCTGTTTTTTGGAGCATTTCCGCGAGCCACTCAGGGCTCAACTCCGACTGGGGTTTGAGCCATGCCGCGCCCTGATCGGCCAGAAAGCGGGCGTTGACGGTCTGGTGGTCGTCGACGGCAGACGGAAACGGCACAAACAGGGCCGCCGCACCAACCGCGGCGATCTCCGTCACCGTGCTGGCACCGGCGCGGCAGATCAGCAGATCGGTGTCACTCATGGCTTTCGCCGTGTCGTCAATGAACGGTGTCAGCTCGGCTTGCACGCCCGCTGCCGCGTAATTGGCGCGCAAGGCGTCAATCTGCTTGGCGCCGCTCTGGTGCCTCACTTGCGGGCGCTGTTCAACAGGCAGCAGCGCCAGCGCACGTGGCACGATCTCGTTCAAGGCCTTGGCGCCCAGGCTCCCGCCCAGCACCAGCAGCTTGAGCGGGCCGGTGCGCCCGGCAAAGCGCGTCGCAGGATCAGGCACTTGCAGGAAGGCGGCGCGCAGCGGGTTGCCGACCCAGTGCCCGTTGGGCAAGACATCCGGAAACGCGGTGAAGACCCGGGTAGCGAATCGCGCCAGCACCCTGTTGGCCATGCCAGCAACTGAATTTTGCTCATGCAGGATGAGCGGCTTGCCCAGCAGCGCGCTCATCAATCCGGCGGGCAAGGTGATGTAGCCGCCCAGGCCCAGCACGACATCGGGCTGGACGCGGCGCAGCAGCGCCACGCTCTGCCAGCAAGCGCGCGCCAGGCGCCAGGGCAGGCGTACCAGCGTGCCCAGGCCCTTGCCGCGCACCCCGGAGAATTCAATGGATTCAAAGGCGAAGCCTTGCGGCGGCACCAGCTGGCTTTCCATGCTGGGCTGACTCGCCGTGCCGACGCCACCGAGCCAGTGCACCTGCCAACCGCGTTCGCGCAGCGCCTGCGCCAGTGCCAGCCCCGGAAAGATGTGGCCGCCGGTGCCGCCTGCCATGATCAGTGCGGTACCTTGGGTCATGAGCGCCGACGGGCCGCCCCTAGGCGCGAGGGCCCCCTCGGGGGGCAGCGAAGCACACGCAGTGGCGAGCGTGGGGGTCAAATTCATACCCGGCCTCCGTGCATCAACTGGCGGTTTTCGTGATCTACACGCAGTACCACAGCAAGCGCCACCAGATTGACCAGAATGGCCGAGCCGCCGTAGCTCATCAAGGGCAGGGTCAGGCCCTTGGTCGGCAGCGCGCCCAGATTGACGCCGATGTTGATGAAGGCCTGAAAACCGACCCAGATCCCCACGCCCTGCGCCACCAGGCCGGCAAACACCCGGTCCAGCGCAATCGCCTGGCGCCCGATGTGCATCATGCGCCGGGTCAACCAGAGGAACAGGCCAATGACCAGCACCACGCCGACCAAGCCAAACTCTTCGCCAATCACGGCCAGCAGAAAATCGGTGTGGGCTTCGGGCAGCCAGTGCAGCTTTTCCACACTGCCGCCCAGGCCGACGCCAAAGACCTCACCACGACCCACCGCAATCAGGGAATGGGTCAGCTGGTAGCCCTTGGCCAGCGCATTCTCTTCACTCCAGGGGTCCAGGTAGGCAAAAATACGCGCGCGCCGGTAGTCGTTGAAGGCGATCATCATCATGAAGGCGCCCAGCAACACGGTGGCGATCAAAAAGAACATACGGGCATTGACGCCGCCCAAAAACAAAATTCCCATGGCAATCACGGCAATCACCATGAACGCACCCATGTCGGGCTCGGCCAGCAGCAGCACGCCCACCACCGCCACCGCGACGCCCATGGGCGCCACGGCGCGAAAGAAATGCTCCTTGACGTCCATCTTGCGCACCATGTAGTCGGCCGCGTACAGCAGCACCGTGAACTTGGCCAGTTCAGACGGCTGAAAACTCAAGGGCCCGAGCGCAATCCAGCGCCGCGCACCGTAGACCACTTTGCCGACATGCGGGATCAGCACCAAGGCCAGCAGGACCAACGACAACACAAACAGCCAGCCTGCGGACTTCTCCCACATCCGCATTGGCACTTGATAGGCCAGCAGCGCCGCGACAAAGGCCATCACCAGCCACAGCGCGTGGCGCACCAGAAAATAGCTGTTCGTGTAGCGGGCAAAGCGCGGATTTTCCGGCATCGCAATCGACGCCGAATACACCATCACCAGGCCCCAGGCCAGCAGCGCCACCGTGACCCAGACCAGTGCCTGGTCAAAGCCCAGTACCGGCGTCGGCACGCTGCCGGTGGCGGCGCGGCGCGTGGCGCCCAGGCGCACCGGCAGCGCATCGCCCACGGGCCCGGCCAGCGCATGAAGCCATTTTTTCATGGCGCCAACCCCAGTTCAACCCCGGCGGCGCTGGCAAGCTCGGCCAGGGCTTGCGCGAACATCCGGGCCCGGTGCTCGTAGTTGTCAAACATGTCAAAGCTGGCGCAGGCCGGCGACAGCAGCACCGCATCCCCCGCGTGCGCCTGGGCATTGGCCAGCCCCACGGCCTGCGCCATCGACTCGGCATCCAGCAGCGGCACCTGCGCGCCTTGCAGCGCCGCACGCAACAGCGGCGCGTCGCGCCCGATCAGCACCACGGCGCGGGCGTAGCGCGACACCGGGTCCAGCAGCGGCGCGAAGTCCTGCCCCTTGCCCTCGCCGCCCAGGATGACAATCACTTTGCGCTCCGCCCCCAGACCGCTGAGCGCCGCGACCGTCGCGCCGACGTTGGTGCCTTTGCTGTCGTCGAAAAACTCAACTTCGTTGAACAGGCCAATCGACTGCACGCGGTGCGGCTCGCCGCGGTAGTCGCGCAGGCCATAGAGCATCGGCCCCAGCGCGCAGCCGGCCGCTTGAGCCAGCGCCAGTGCCGCCAGCGCGTTGACCGCGTTGTGACGGCCGCGAATGCGCAGCGCGTCGGCTGGCATGAGGCGCTGCAGGTGCAGTTCGGGCGTTTCGCCCTTGCGCGTCTTGAGCGTTTCGTCGGCCTCCAGCGCACGCACCAGCCACAGCATGCCGTTGACCTGTTCCAGCCCAAAGTCACCGGGGCGCTGCGGCAAATCAGCGCCGAAAGTGAGGTGGGCGCGCAGCTGCGGGCGCTGCAGCTTGAGCCGTACCGGCTCGGGCAGCATCGCCATGACCTGCCGGTCTTCGCGGTTCAGGATCATCAGGCCGGTGGCGCCGAAAATGTTGGCCTTGGCAGCCACGTAGGCCGCCATGCTGCCATGCCAGTCCAGATGGTCTTGCGTGATGTTGAGCACCGCGGCGGCGCTAGGCTCAAAAGTGTTTTCGCCCTCCAACTGAAAGCTCGACAACTCAAGCACCCAGACTTCGGGCAGGGTGTCGGCCTCTAGATGTTGGATCAACGTGTCAAGCAAGGTCGGGCCGATATTGCCGGCCAGCGCCACGGTCTTGCCCACGCGCGCCACCAGCTGACCGGTCAGTGCGGTCACGGTGGTTTTGCCGTTGGTGCCGGTGACGGCCAGAACTTGGGGCGCGTAATTCTGCGTCGCCTGCAAGTCGACCAAGGCTTGAGAAAATAAGCTCAGTTCGCCTGAAGCCCTTATGCCACTTACGCGAGCGGCTTCTGTAACAGTAGCAACATCCTGCGGCGACAGCCCCGGGCTCTTGTACACGGCCTGCACATCCGTGCCCACCACCAGCGCGGCATCAAAAGCACCGTTGACAAACCGGGCCGCTGGCACGTCGCGTTGCAGCGCAGCCAGCTGCGGCGGCGTGCTGCGCGTGTCCGCCACCGTCACGCGCGCACCACAGCGCGCACACCAGCGCGCCATGGCCAGACCCGAGGCGCCCAGGCCCAGAATCAGCACGTGTTGGTTTTGCAGCGCGTTCATGCTTACCTGAGCTTCAGGGTGGACAAGCCGACCAGGCACAAGAGCATGGTGATGATCCAGAAGCGCACCACCACCTGCGTTTCTTTCCAGCCGCTCTTCTCAAAGTGATGGTGCAAGGGCGCCATCTTGATCAGGCGCCGGCCCTGGCCAAAACGTTTCTTGGTGAACTTGAACCAGCTCACCTGCAACATGACCGACAAGGCCTCGACCACAAAAATGCCGCCCATGATGGCCAGCACGACTTCCTGACGCACGATCACCGCGACCGTGCCCAGCGCCGCGCCCAGCGCCAGCGCGCCGACATCGCCCATGAACACCTGCGCTGGGTGGGTGTTAAACCACAAGAATGCCAGACCCGCTCCCGACATGGCAGCACAAAAAATCAGCAGCTCGCCCGCGCCGGGGATGTGCGGGAAGAACAGGTATTTGGAGTAGACCGCGCTGCCCGTGACATAGGCAAAAATCCCCAGGCAAGCCCCCACCATCACCACCGGCATGATGGCCAGGCCGTCCAGACCATCAGTCAGATTGACGGCGTTGCTGGAGCCGACAATCACCAGATAGGTGAGGATCACAAAACCAAGCACACCCAGCGGATAGCTGACCGACTTGAAAAACGGCAGCAGCAGCCCGGCCTTGGGCGGCAAGTCCAGATCAAAGCCCGACTGCACCCAACTGAAGAAGAGCTCCAGCACGCGCATATTGGTGTTCTCTGAAATGCTGAACACCAGGTACAGGGCGGCCAGCAGGCCAATCACCGATTGCCAGAGGTACTTCTCACGCGAGCGCATGCCCTCGGGGTCTTTGTTGACCACCTTGCGCCAGTCGTCGACCCAACCAATCGCGCCAAAACCGAGCATGACGAGCAACACGATCCAGACAAAGCGGTTGCTCAGGTCGGTCCACAACAGCGTGGAGAGCGTGATGCTGAACAGAATCAAGACGCCGCCCATGGTGGGCGTGCCGCTTTTGCTGAGGTGCGAATCCATGCCATAGCCGCGAATCGGCTGGCCAATCTTGAGTTCGCTCAGGCGGCGAATCACATAGGGGCCTGCCGCCAGGCCCATCAGCAAGGCGGTGAGCGCGGCCATGACGGCGCGCAGCGTCAGGTACTGAAACACGCGCAGAAAGCCGAATTCGGGCGACACGGTCTGCAACCACTGGGCGAGGCTAGGCAGCATGGTCGGTCTCCTGGGCGGCTTGGGTTTGGTTCACGATGGCCTCGACCACGCGTTCCATCTTCATGAAACGCGAGCCCTTGACCAGCACACTGCCGACGCGCGGCAACTCGGCCAACACGGCGGCTTGCAGCGCTGGCATGTCGGCAAAATGACAGCCGGCGCCGAAACTCTTCGCTGTCGCCTTTGACAACTCGCCCAGCGTGAACAGGGATTCGATACCGAGCGCGCGCGCTTGGTCGCCGGCCTGCGCATGAAACTGCGGCCCCTGGTCGCCCACTTCACCCATGTCGCCCAGCACCAGCAGGTGCGGCCCCGGCAGAGTGGCGAGCACCTCGATGGCCGCCTGGACAGAATCCGGATTGGCGTTGTAGCTGTCGTCCACCAGCGTGATCTGGCGCGCGCCCATCTGGACCAGCAGGGCGCGCGAGCGACCCTTGACCGGTTCAAAGGCGCAAAGGCCAAGAGCAATCTGCTTCAAGGGAACGCCGGCCGCCAGGCTACAAGCCACCGCCGCCAGGGAGTTCTTGACGTTGTGCAGGCCCGCAATCGGCAAGGTGTACTGCAGGGGACCGGACGGCGTGCTGACCGCCACCTGCCAGCAAGCGCCCAGCCAGTCGGCCTGCAGACAACGCACCTCAGGCGCGCCAACGCCAACGTCGGCCCCGCCAAAGCGCAGCGTGACACGCGGCCCGGCTTGGCTCGCCCACAGCGGGCTGTACAAGTCGTCCGCCGGGAACACCGCCACGCCGTGCGCTGGCAGGGCGTCAATGACCGAGCCGTTCTCTTGTGCGACCCGCTCCACCGTGGCCATGAATTCGAGGTGCTCGCGCTGCGCGTTGTTGACCAGCGCCACGGTCGGCTGGGCAATGGCAGCCAGCAGCGCAATTTCCCCGGGATGGTTCATGCCCAGCTCGACCACCGCAATCTCGTGCTGGCGGCGCAGCCGCAGCACCGTAAGCGGCACGCCGATGTCGTTGTTCAAATTGCCCTGCGTGGCCAGATACGCCTGCGGCTTCCAGGCGCGCAGGATGGCGGCAATCATCTGCGTCACCGTGGTCTTGCCGTTGCTGCCAGTGACCGCTATCAGGGGCAGCGTGAACTGGGCGCGCCAGTGGGTCGCCAGTTGCGCCAGCGCCAGCTTGGTGTCGGGCACCAGCAGGGCGGGCAGGCCCAGCGCCTGCAATTGGGCCTGGATGTCGCCGCCTGCGCTGCTCTGGCAAATGGCCGCCACCGCGCCTTGCGCCTTGGCCTGGGCCAGAAAATCATGGGCATCGAAATGCTCGCCGCGCAGGGCCACGAACAGGTCGCCTGGGGCCAAGGTGCGGGTGTCGGTGTGCACGCGCTCGATCAGGACGTCGGCGCCGTCTGTACCGCTCGCATTGACCAGGCGCGCGTTGCCGAGCCAGGCGCCGGCCTGTTGCAAGTTCATCATTGTGTGAACTCCCGGTTGGTTGGGGCGAATTGCACGTTTGCAGCCATTTTTTGAAGCTTTCTGGCCTCTAGCCCACGTGCTATATGCATAGTTTGCTCTTGTTTTTGCAGTTCATTTTGGATACAGGGGAATGCATCGCTTGAATTGCCACGTCGGTTATCTGCAGCGTTCTTATTTCTTATGCGTTGTATCCCCCCCCTCACCCCAACCCTCTCCACCCCCGCCGGGGCGGAAAGGGAGCTAACAGCCACATTTGGCCGTGTCTTT
>NZ_JAAFHA010000130.1 GCF_010365055.1 Rhodoferax sp. | reverse complement strand
AAACCTTACCCGTGGTTAAAGGTTCCGCGTGCCATCGCTCGTCGGAAAATCAAGAAACATGGCCACGACTGGAAGCCAAAGTAAGTGCCATTCGACTTAAGGCGGTGTCACGGAGCAAAAGTAGCCGCGCGGCAGCTCGCTCCCGCGGTAGGTCACCGGGGTACTGAAGACAATGGAGCAGCGTTTGTGCATTGCAGCATTTTAGCAGTTGCGTTCAGAACTCGGCCAATGGAACCCCGTTGGCCATTAAGTGCCTTGGCCATGTTCTGGTAACTTAGATTGCTATTTATTAAGGAGCGGTATGCGCTTATTCCACGAGGGCTATCTGGTAATTTTATTAAAAAATGTGTTGAAGAAATCCAAGACATATTGGCGGCCTGGCGTCGGATTGCACATGCGGGCCGGCGTCGTCTTTCTTGCACTGTCAGCGGGCCTCGCGAACTTCTCGATCGGGCAGAACGTCGGTGACAAGGTCCCGCTTGCCCCGGCACGCCTGAAGGGTGGCGTGTCGGTTGAAGAGGCATTGAAGCAACGTCGTTCGGTGCGTTCTTTCCCTGACGCTTCCCTGGCGCTGGAGGACGTGACCGGTGAAGGCAGCCGAATGGCAAGTTAAACAACGAATCGTTCAAGTGCCAGAAACCTGACAGTGGTGAAGAATTCAACGACAACCATCGCTGCACTCCTGTCAACCATTTGCACGCTGCCAGCGTCAGCACTATGGATTTTCCCAGGCATTGGAAAGGTCTTTGAGGTGCTGGTGGCCGACCGAGTCCGCTTCACGGCGCACGATTTCTGGCAGATATACAGCCGCTGCCTGACCGCAATTGGGAATTGCGGCGCTCACCCAGGTAGCACAGCGCGTCAGCGCACCATCGGCCCGGAGAGCTGCTGCATGATTTCGCGCGCGATGGTATTTAAGGGCACCAAGCGTTCCACGCCGCCGCGTTTCACCGCCTCCTTGGGCATGCCGTAGACCACGCAGCTCTCTTCATCTTGCGCCAGCGTGCGCGCACCGGCCTTGCGCATCTCGGCCAAACCGGCGGCACCGTCGTCGCCCATGCCGGTCATGATGACTCCCAGCGCGTTGGCGCCAGCGCATTTGGCCACCGACCGAAACAGCACGTCCACGCAGGGGCGGTGCCGGTTCACCAGGGGGCCATCCAACACCTCCACAAAATACTGCGCGCCCGTGCGCCTGAGCAGCATGTGCTTGCCACCGGGTGCAATCAAGGCGCAGCCGGGCACCACGCGGTCGTTGTTTTGTGCTTCCTTCACCGTGATCTGGCACAGGCCGTTGAGCCGGTTGGCAAACTCGGCGGTAAATTTCTCGGGCATGTGCTGCACGATCACAATGCCCGGCGTCACGCGGGGCAGGGCGGTCAGCACCACTTCCAGCGCCTGCGTGCCGCCGGTGGAGGTGCCCAGTGCCACCACGCGCTCGGTCGTCTGGAGCATGGCGCTGTGGTGGTCGCTGGCCGGCAAAACAGCGTCCGCCGTGAGCTTTTCAACCACCTGCAGCCGTTTCACGTTGGCGCGCGCGGCGGCTTTCACGGCCGTGACCAGATCATCCGAGGCATCCACCAAAAACTGCTTCAGGCCGATCTTGGGCTTGGTGATGATTGCCACCGCACCGGCCGAGAGCGCCGCCAGTGAGGTCTGCGCGCCTTTCTCCGTCAGGGTCGAGCAGATCACCACCGGCGTGGGCCGTTCGGCCATGATTTTTTTCAGGAAAGTGATGCCATCCATGCGCGGCATCTCGATATCAAGCACAAACACGTCTGGCCACTGCACCTTCATGCGCGCCATCGCCAAAATGGGGTCGGCCACCGCTGCGATCACTTCAATATCGGGGTCTTCGGCCAGCAGGGCGGTGACCACTTGGCGCACCACGGCCGAGTCGTCCACCACCATCACTTTGATACGGCTCACAGCAAATCTCCTTTGTCACCCGTGTCCTGCCCGATGGGCCTGACCTGGTGCGACCAAACGTCGCCATTGCTGAGGTCAAAAATAATTTGCCGGTGGCCCATGCCAAACAGGCTCTCGGACACCACGTCAATGCCGTGCTCCTGCAGCAGTGCCAGGGCCGCCTCGCCGTTGCGCTGGCCCACGTTCAGGGCGCCAGCACGCAGTTTGCCGGGAAACATATTGCCCCCGCCAAATATCTTGGCCTGACAATGCGCCGAGGGTACGCCCAGGCGCTGCAAGTCCTGCAGCATCAGCACTAAAGCTTCGTCGCCGTAGCGCGCGTCGAGCGCCTGTCTGGGCTTGGACGCGCCGCGTGTGGGCAGCAAAAAATGGGACATGGCACCCAGGCGCGTGGCCGGATGCCACAGCGTGATCGACACGCACGAGCCCAGCATGGTGCGTAACTGGTAGTCCGCGTCCGCGACAAAATACTCGCCGGGCTGCAGAAAGATATCGATCAAATTGCGCAGCTTGGGCATGTCACGCGGGCTTCTGGTAAATCGACGGCGCGACTGCTTTCACCGCCTGGCTGATGTCGTTCAGGCTCTCGGAGTGGCCGATGCAAAAGTAACCGCCCGGCTTGATCTGGGAAAGCACGCGCGTCACCACCTGGCGCTTGGTTTCTTCATTGAAATAGATCATGACATTGCGCAAAAAAATGATGTCAAACGGTCCCAGTTCGGGCAGCGCCGCGTTCAGGTTGACCTGGCGAAAATGCACCCGGCTGCGCAACTGGCGGTTCACCAACAGGCTGCCTTCATGCTCGTCGCGGCCCTTGAGGCAAAAGCGCTGCAGGTAATTTTGCGGAATATGGCGCGCCCGCTCCAGGCTGTAGTGCGCACGCTGCGCCCCGGCCAGCACCCGGGTGCTGATGTCGCTACCCATCACCTCCCAGGGCGTTGTCTCCAGGCAGTCGGCCAGCACCATGGCGATGCTGTAGGCCTCCTCGCCGCTGGAACTGGCCGCGCTCCAGACGCGAAACATCTGCGTGCGGTTGCGCGCTGCCAGTGCCTGCTGGCGCAGAAAATCAAAGTGCTTGCTCTCGCGGAAGAAATAGGTCTCGTTGGTGGTCAGCAGGTCGACCGCGATCTGCACTTCGGCGCCGTGTTGCGGCGCGCTCAGCAACCGGAAGTAATCGCCAAAACTCTCCAGATGGTGGTGCGCCAGCCGCTTGGACAAGCGGCCAGCCACCAGCGCCTTTTTGGCGCCAGACAGCGTGATGCCCGCCGCATCAAAAATAAAGCGCTGGAAGTGGGTGAATTCGGTGTCGTTGAGGGCGTGCATGGTGGCTGTTGGGATTCGGTGTCGATAGCTCTTTTTGATAGCCACGCGCAGGGGCTAGCGCTGCAAGGCAGGTCTTGCGTATACATTTATACGTTTTGGCCGTCTAGCCCCCGTGGAATAAGCGCGAGCAGCTATCATTTCTTCTAGTTCGGCAGCTTGCGCTGACGATGGCTCGACCTACAAAGCTGAACATTCGTCCGTGAGGGAGCAGCGCCCTCGCCACTAAGCTGGTTTTTCACGCTATCTCTGCCTGCGCTGCCACCTGTCCGAGCGCACCGAGTTCGTCGGTGGACAGCACCTGGTGCACGTTGAGCAGAATCACGAACTTGCCCGCGACCTTGCCCATGCCTTCGATGAAGTCGCTGCGAATCTTGGCGCCAAAGCTCGGGGGCGGCTCGATCTCGCTGCGCGGAATTTCCAGCACGGCGTTGACGGCGTCCACCACCACGCCCATGTCGTGGCGCTCTTCGCCCGACTCAACTTCGACGATCACGATGCAGGTTTTTTTGGTCACGGCACTGGCGGGTTTGCCGAAGCGCGCCGCCAGGTCCAGCACCGGCACCACGGCGCCGCGCAGGTTGATGACGCCGCGGATGCAGGCCGGCATCATCGGCACCTCGGTCAGGCCGTTGTATTCGATGATTTCCTTGATGCCCAGAATGCCGATGGCGAAGGTTTCGCCCCCGAGCATGAAGGTCAGGTATTGCTGCTGCTCTTCCAATTGAGCCTGCGGCGCCACCACGCCAGATTGGCGTTTGAGCGCCGGTACGATTTGATTCATGGTCGTTCTCCTTAAATGGTTGAGGACAGAGCCGGTTCACTGCGTGTAACTGCGGTCTGTCCCGCAATGCCTCAGAATTTCGAGAACTTGCTCTCGTCGACCTCAATGTCGCCAGCACCGGCCAACGCCACTCTAGGCATTGCTCCCATCTTCATGGCGGCAGGCTTGGCATTGAACACCGGCTTGTGTGGCACGGCACGCCGCACCACGGCGTTCGAACTCTCCACCTTGAAGAACGACATGGTTTGCTGCAACTGCTCGGCCTGGCTGCTCATCTCTTCCGAGGTGGCGGCCAGTTCTTCGGAGCTGGACGCGTTTTGTTGCGTGGTTTGGTTGAGTTGGCTGATGGCCGAGTTGATCTGTCCGGCACCGCTGGACTGTTCTTCCGAGGCAGCGCTGATCTCCTGCACCAGGTCCGAGGTTTTCTTGATGCGCGGCACGATCTCGTCGAGCAGCTTGCCGGCTTTTTCGGCCAACTCCACGCTGTTGGTTGCAACCTCGCCAATCTCTTGCGCGGCAATCTGGCTGCGCTCAGCGAGCTTGCGCACTTCGGCAGCGACGACCGCAAAACCCTTGCCATGTTCACCGGCGCGCGCCGCTTCAATGGCCGCGTTCAAGGCGAGCAGGTTGGTCTGGTAGGCAATGTCGTCAATGATGCCGATCTTCTTGGCGATCTGCTTCATGGCCGCGACCGTGGCTGCCACGGACTCGCCGCCTTCAACCGCCTGCGTGGCGGCCTGGCTGGCCATGCCGTCGGTGACTTTGGCATTCTCGGTGTTTTGCGCAATGCTGGCGGTCATCTGCTCAATCGACGCGCTGGTTTCTTCAACACCGGCGGCCTGTTCGGTGGCCGCCTGACTCAACGACTGTGCGGTGGCGCTAACCTCTTCAGAAGCACTGGCCAGGGCTTGTGCGCCGCCGTTGACGTCGCCGACCACTTGCGACAGTTTGGCGATCATGGCTTGCATGGCCTGCAACAGTTGGCCGGTCTCGTCTTTGGCAGTGTTTTCGATTTTGATGGTCAGATCACCTTCAGCCAGGCGGCTGGCCGCATCCCTGGCCTTGATCAATGGCACCGTGACACCGCGGCTGATGAAGTACCCCAGCAGAATACCAAGCAAGACGCCACCCACCATGAAGCCGAGCATCAGCGTTCGACTCTGCGTATAGAGTACCGTGGTTTCATCGGATTGGTCCTTGGCTCGCTGTTCCTTGATTTTGGACAGCTCGGTCATCATCTCGTCAAGCTTGTCACCTTCTTGACGTATCTCATTGAGTTTTGTACTCAGCTCTTCGCTGCGCTCTTGCAGCTTTTCATTTGCCGCCAGCTGCTGCGCCTGCTGCATATCCTTTTCCCAGTCAACCGATATCTTGGAAAAATTGACAAAAATATCCTTTGCCTTTTCTGAAACAAACAAAGGCTTTGCCTTGTCGAGATTGAGCTTCATTCTGCTGAGACTCGCGTCTATTGCGGCCTGGTATTTTTGTCTTTCATCCTGAGTCGTGGCGAGTAAATAGTTGCCGCGGGCACGGCCATTGAACAGGAGATCGATATTGGCTTCCTTGATATAGGACAGTCCCAATAATTCCTGCGCATACATGGCGTCGGCCATGTCATTGATCTTTCCGGCGTTACTCATGCCGATGAGGCCAACCACGACGCTGATTGCGGCGACCAGTATGAATCCGACGATCAGCCGGACTCCGATCTTGATATTTGAGAACATGGCGTATTTCCTAAGGTTAACGACTAAAAAAAAGGTTTCTATTCGGCAAGAACAGCCGCTTTGGGCACGGACCGGCCCTGACTGGCCTGCAGCACCAGCGCCGGCACATCCAGAATCAGCGCCACGTCGCCAGTGCCCAAAATGGTGGAGCCACTCACGCACTTGACCTGGTTGAACATCTTGGCCAGCGGCTTGATCACGGTCTGGAACTCGCCCAGGAGCGTGTCCACCACAAGACCGGCCTTTTGTCCGGCGTGTTTGAGCACCACAATGTTTTCGCGCCGGGTGATGGGCTCGCTCACCGTGAACAGCTCGCGCAGGCGGATGAAAGGCAGCACTTGGCCGCGCAGGTTGGTGTAGTCGTGGCCCGGCTCGGCGCTGTAGGCCACGCATTCTTCAATCATGTCCAGCGGAATGGCAAAAACCGACTTGCCAACTTCCACCAGAAAACCGTCGATGATGGCCAGCGTCAAAGGCAGGCGCACCGTGACCGTGGTGCCAACGCCCTCCTGGCTGTCGATGCTGACAGTGCCGCGCAGCGCCGTGATGTTGCGCTTGACCACATCCAGGCCGACGCCGCGCCCTGAGAGGTTGGAAACCTTCTCCGCGGTGGAAAAGCCGGGCTCAAAGATCAGCGCGTAGACCTCGGCATCGCTCAGGTTCTGTCCCGCTTCGATCAGGCCGCGCTCAATTGCCTTGGCCAGGATGCGCTCGCGCTTCAAACCGCCGCCGTCGTCCTGCACGCTGATGACGATGGAGCCCGAGTCGTGGCAGGCGTTGAGCGTGAGCGTGCCTTGCGCGGGCTTGCCCCTTTGAGCCCGCAACTCGGCTGCTTCAATGCCGTGGTCCATCGAGTTGCGCACCAGGTGCATCAAGGGGTCGCCGATCTTCTCGACCACGGTTTTGTCGAGCTCGGTGTCTTCACCCCGGATCACCAACGCCACATCCTTGCCCAGATCACGCGAGACGTCATGCACCACGCGCTGAAAGCGGTTGAAGGTGGCGCCTATCTTGACCATGCGCAGTTGCAGCGCGCTGTCGCGCACTTCTTCAACCAGGTCCGACAGCCTGGACGTGGCCTCTTGCAGTTCGGCGATCTTGGCGCGCGCCGCAATCAGGTTCACGCCAGCGCCCACGATGATCAGCTCGCCCACCAGGTTGATGAGCTGGTCGAGCTTTTCGGCATCCACCCGGATCGAGCGGCTCTCGGCAGCGCCCACTTCCCGGTTTTGCTTTTGCTTGTTCAGGGCTGCGTCCACCACCTCCGGGCGCACCGAGCCTTGTTCGACCAGGATGGTGCCAATGGGCTTGGCGGGCGAGTCGGCCTGGGTGTCAAGCGCTGTGTCAAGCTCTTGCGCGGTGAGGCTGCCGCAGCTCAGCAGCATCTCGCCCACGCGCGCGCCCGTGTTCGGGTGGCTGTTGATGAGTTCGATGTAGTCAGCGACCAGACTGTGCGGCGGGAGAATGCGCAAGCGGCAGTCGTCGCGCACAAACTCAAACACATTCTCGATCGTCTTCTTGTCGGCATCACTTTGCAGTGCAATTTCAAAGCCGAGGTAGCAGGTCTCGGGGTCCATCAGCTCTGCCTTGGGAATGGCGTCGGCCAGGGTGGCGATGCCGATGATCTTGCCAAGCGTTTGCAGATAGCGCAGGAACGAGAGCGGGTCCATGCCGTTGCGCAGCACGTCCGGTCCAAAGCGCACCGAGATATGCCAGTGGTCCACGCCGTTGTCGCCCGCAATGCGCGCGATCGGGTCAATGCCGGGCATCAGGCCGGTGGTCACTTGCGTGCTGGTGGCAGTCGGTGGCGCCAGGTAGGCGCGCAGCTGCAGCAAAATCGGCTCGCCCTGCTGTTGCAGTTCGGCGTCTGGCTCGGTCTGGCCTGCCGCCACCGCTTCAATCAGTGCGGCAATGTGGTCGCGGCATAAGAGCAGCAGCACGATCAGTTGGTCGGCAATGCTGAGCTTGCCTGCGCGCACATGGTCAAGCACGCTCTCCACCACATGGGTAAAGGCCACGATGTGGTCCAGCCCGAACAGGCCGGACGAGCCTTTGATGGTGTGTGCCGTGCGAAAGATGGCGTTGATCAGCTCGTCTTTTTCCTGCGCCTGCTCGATCGCAAGCAGCGCGTCTTCCATGCCTTCGAGCAGCTCGCGGCTCTCGATCACCAGGGTCTGTAGGGCGTCATCAAGATTCATGGCATTGGCTCCTTGCGTCAAGCGTTGGCGGCGCGGGTGGCGCGCGGTGCCATCACCAGCGGGTCGTTGAAAAACGCCGCCAGGTTGAGCAGCTCAAACACTTCCAGCACGGCCGGGCTGTGGCTTACCAGCGCGAGCTCGCGCTGTTGCGCCAGGGCGGTCTTTTTGGCCAGCATCAGCAGTTGCACGCCCGCGCTGTCAAGCTCGGTGACGCCACTGAGATCAATCGTGCGGGGCATGGGCTCACTGAGCAGCTCGGGCTTGAGTTCTGCGGCCCGAAAAATGGTCAGCTCGCCGTCAATGCGCAGCACCGAGGGGTCGCGGGTGGGTTGGGGGTCAGAGGTCATGGGCTTATCCCTTGGTTCTTGTTGGCTTAGTTTTGGTGCCTCAAGGCAGGCACAGCTTTTGCACCGCGCCCAGCAACTGCTCGGGCTT
>NZ_JAAFHA010000129.1 GCF_010365055.1 Rhodoferax sp. | reverse complement strand
ACGATGGCACGGGGTTGCAGTGAATCGAGCGCACCAAAAACGGCGGCATGGCGAAAACGCTTGGCAACGCCGCGGGCGTCAAAGGGGTAAATGGCTTCAGGGGTGACGTGGCCGGTGGCGCAGGAACTCATGGGGAATCCTCAGGAAGTTAAAAGATGCATTATAAATGAATCTTAAAACATGCCAAGGTTTTTCCGGCTGCCACCGGCGCGCGCAGGCATGAAATGCCAGCTCGTGGGCGCTCTGTCACGAGACGCGGTGTCAGTCCTTGAAGGTGGCCGCGCGTTTACCCATGTTGGCCATCATCGCTTCCTGCAGGTCTTTGCTCATCAGCATGGCCGCGTTCCAGGTGGCGATGTAGTTCAGGCCGTCGGCCACAGAGTGGTCACGCGCGTAGGTGATCATCTCTTTGCTGCCGCGAATCGACAGTGGCGACTTGGCGGCGATGCTGGTGGCGATCTCTAGCACACCGGCGCGCAGCGCTTCACGCGACTCGAACACGCGGTTGACCAGGTGAATCTCACGCGCTTCCTCCGCACCCAGCTTGCGCGCCGTATAGGCCAGTTCGCGCGCCATGCCTTCACCAATCAAGCGCGGCAGGCGCTGCAGGGTGCCGACGTCGGCCGTCATGCCGATGTCGATTTCCTTGATCGTGAAATAGGCATCTGCCGAGCAGTAGCGCATGTCGGCGCAGGTGATCAGGTCAATGCCACCGCCGACGCAGGCGCCGTGAATGGCGGCGAGCACCGGCTTGCGGCAGCGCTCCAGGCTGGTGAGTGTGTCCTGCAAATCCAGGATCACGCGGCGCAGTGCCTCGCGCGTGCGTCCGTCGCAGTCGTTCTGGATCTGCGGCCCCAGGCCCATCATCATCTGCAGGTCAATGCCCGCAGTGAAGAGCTTGCCTTCACCTTCCAGAATCGCCACGCGCGCTTCAGGCGTTTCATCGACCCACTGGAACGCTTTGCGGATTTCCTGCCACATGGTGGCGTTCATGGCGTTGGCCTTGTCGGGCCGGTTCAGGCGCACGGTGGCGATGTGGTTTTCCAGGGTGACTGAAAGGGTTTCGTAGTTCATGATTTTTTCTTGGCAGTGACTGCTGATTATTGGGGTTTAGCCGCCTTGTAGGCCGCCAGGTAGGGTGCCAGGCGCTTGCCCATTTCGTCGCCCAGCGCTTGCAGGCCGCTCATGGGTCGCACCATGACTTCAAAGTCCACAATTTTCCCCTCCAGATCGAACTGGATCATGTCGATGCCTTTGAGCCCCTTGTCGCCCACGCGGGCGCTGAATTCCAGCACCACGCTCAGGCCGTCTGAGCTGGCCAGCTCACGGTTGTAGCTGAAGTCCTCAAAAACCTTGACCACGGTGCCCAAAATGAGCTGCACCGCCTGCGCTCTGGCGTACGGTGTGTACGCCATGGGCGAGCGAAATACCGCCTTGGGATGCAGGATGGCTCCTAATTCACTCAGGTCGCCCTGCGTCACCATGCGGTGCCATTTTTGCAGTGAAGCGGCTACCGCAGGCGGCATGCCGGCCTGTTGTTTTTCGGTGGACGCTTTGTCCGCCCCGGCGCTGGCGCCTTCGAGGGCCACCGCCAGTTCGGTGCCCTGTTTAATGGCGCGTTTGGCGTCCAGCTCGGCGGCCTTGTCGGCGCCGCCGATCAGGTGCACGCTGCAGCCCGTGGCGACCAATTCGGCCTGCAATTCGCGCTGCGGGTCCTGGCCGGCGCAGACGACGACGGTGTCGGCGGGAATGATCATTTCACGCTCGCCCACTGTGATGTGCAGGCCGGCGTCGTCGATTCTGCGGTAGCTCACGCCCGCGAGCATCTCGACGTGGCGATTCTTCAGCGACGTGCGGTGAATCCAGCCGGTGGTCTTGCCCAGGCCGTCGCCGACCTTGCTGGTCTTGCGCTGCAGCAGGTAGACCTTGCGCGGGCTTTTTTCAATGACTGCTTCTGTCAAGCCGCCGCGCGTGCTGTAACTGGTGTCCACGCCCCATTCGGCAAAGAACTTGGCGGCGTCCAGACTCGGGCTGGTGCCGCTGTGCAGCAGGTATTCCGCCACGTCAAAGCCGATGCCGCCCGCGCCAATCAGCGCCACGGTCTTGCCCACCGCGCACTTGTCACGCAGCACGTCCAGGTAGCCCACCACCTTGGGGTGATCGATGCCTTCAATGGCGGGCAAACGCGGCGTGACGCCGGTGGCCAGCACGATGTGGGTGTAGCCACCAGTGGCCAGCGTTTGCGCGTTGACGCGGGTATTGAGTTTCAGCTTGACGCCGGTGAGCTCAATCTGGCGGCCAAAGAAGCGCAGCGTTTCAACAAACTCTTCCTTGCCCGGCACCTGCTTGGCGATGTTGAACTGGCCACCAATCTCGCTGGCTGCATCAAACAGCGTGACCTCAAAGCCGCGCTCTGCGGCGGTGGTGGCAAAGGCCAGACCGGCCGGGCCAGCGCCCACGACCGCGATGCGGCCGCGCGTCTTGGCGGGCACAATGTTGAGCAGGGTTTCGTGGCAAGCGCGCGGGTTCACCAGGCAGGAGGTGATCTTGCCGCCAAAGGTGTGGTCCAGGCAGGCCTGGTTGCAGCCGATGCAGGTGTTGATCTCGTCGGCCTTGCCCTGTTCGGCTTTGCGCACAAACAGCGGGTCGGCCAGGAACGGGCGCGCCATCGAGACCATGTCGCAAAAACCATCGGCCAGCAACTGTTCGGCCACCTCGGGCGTGTTGATGCGGTTCGTGGCGACCAATGGAATGCCCACCTTGCCCATGAGCCGCTGGGTCACCCAGGCCCAGGCGGCGCGCGGCACCTTGGTGGCGATGGTGGGGATGCGCGCCTCGTGCCATCCCACGCCGGTGTTGATGATGGTGGCGCCGGCCGCCTCGATCGCCTGCGCCAGTTGAATCACTTCGTCCAGCGTGGAGCCGCCTTCGACCAGGTCCAGCATCGACAGGCGGTAGATGATGATGAAGTTCTTGCCGACGCGCTCGCGTGTGCGGCGCACGATCTCGACCGGAAAACGAATGCGGTTCTCGTAGGACCCGCCCCATTCGTCATCGCGCTGGTTGGTGCGCGCGGCGATGAACTCGTTGAGCAGGTAGCCTTCGGAGCCCATGATTTCGACGCCGTCGTAACCGGCCGACTGAGCCAGCGCCGCGCAGCGCACAAAGTCGTCGATGGTCTGCGCCACTTCTTCGGTGGAGAGCGGATTCGGGCGAAACGGGTTGATCGGGGCCTGCAAGGCGCTGGGCGCGACCAGGTCGGGGTGGTAGGCGTAACGGCCGAAGTGCAGGATCTGCATGGCGATCTTGCCGCCGGCGTCGTGCACGGCCTGCGTCACCACTTTATGTTTATCGGCTTCGTCCTCCGTGGTCAGGCGTGCGCCACCGGGCATGGGGCGGGCGCGGTCGTTCGGGGCAATGCCACCGGTCACGATCAGGCCGACACCACCGGCCGCGCGCTCGGCGTAAAAGGCGGCCATGCGGGCAAAGCCGTCTTTGGCTTCTTCCAGCCCGACGTGCATCGAGCCCATCAGCACCCGGTTGGGCAGGGTGGTAAAGCCCAGGTCGAGGGGCTGGAGCAGGTGCGGGTAAGGGGTCATGGGGTCGTCCTCGTTCAAAAGATCAGGGTGGGCGGGAGGCTGCAACGCGCGCGAATTTAGCGTGACGCTGCAACCGGTTGCGCAGTTTATGGCAACTCAGAAATTTATGCAACCAGTTGCATAGTTGGAGACATGCGCTTAGACTCGCCAGCGAGAAAGCTGCCCCGCCGACCCGAGCCCACATTCCCAACTCGCCATGTCCCTAGCCCACGCCGTCTTGACCTCGTTGATTGAAAAGTCGTCCTCCGGCTACGACTTGGCGCATCGCTTTGACAAGTCCATTGGTTATTTCTGGCACGCCACGCACCAGCAGATTTACCGCGAACTGGCCCGCATGGAGGCGGCGGGTTGGATCGAGTCCAGCAGCGCCCCCGACGCCGGCAAGACCCGCAAACGCGAGTACCGGGTGCTCGGCGCGGGCCGCGCCGAGCTGGCACGCTGGGCCTGCGAGCCCTCGGTGCCCCTGGATTTGCGCGACGAGTTCATGGTCAAGTTGCGCGCTGACGCGGCCTTGGGTGAGATCGATTTACGCGACGAACTGCGCCGGCGCACCGCCCTGCACCAGGAAAAACTGGCGCACTACCGCGCCATCGAGCAGCGCGACTTTCTGCACGGCAAGCCTTTGTCACGCGAGGCCCGCATCCACCACATGATCCTGAAAAAGGGGATTTTGTTTGAGGAGGGGTCGATTGCCTGGGGTGCGGACATGCTGGCGGTGCTGGATTAAGCAACGACGCACTCTGCACAAGAAGATTTTTTACAGGCCGGGCTCGTCCGAATGGTTCCAGCAGATGCTGAAAGCCTAAGAAATTGATAGCTGCTCATGCAGGTGCGACGAGGGCTATAGCCCTAAAAGGCTTGAAGACATCCGTCGCTCAGGCTGCCTGCACCACACCCGGCAACCCGCCCCGCCCCTACAGCGTAAACGTGAACCGATCGATCAACGCACCGGGCGTGCGTGAGCCGCCCAGCGCACGCTGAAAATAGGTGTCGACCGACGGGTCAATCTCGGCCTGCGAGGTCAGCGCCATCAGTTTGCTGCCCAGGGCGCTGTACAAACTCTCGTCCCAGCGCATGTCCTTGATCGGGCCGACGATCTCGCCGCCATCGACCCAGAAGCAGGCATAGCGTGTCATGCCGGTGACCCGGGCGGACACCGGGTCGCTCCAGTTCAGGTAATGCAGATTGGACAGGTAGAGTCCAGTGCCCAGCGCTTGCAAGACGTCCTTTTCGGCCAAGGTACCGGTTCCCACATCCATGGCGCGCGGGGCCTCACCGTCAGCGGCGCCGTTGGCCAGCAGGCCATACTCTTTGGCCGTGCGTGAACTGACCAGCAGGTTCTTCAGGTCGCCATTTTCGATCAGCGGCAAGCTCGTCGCAGACACCTCGCCCAGGCTGTTGAAGCGTGGTGCCAGGCCCAGCCCAAAGTTCTCCTTGATCTGCAACAGCGGGGACAAGCATGCCTCTTTTTCTGCCAGCTTCTTGAACGGACTGCGACCCTGCTTCCAGGCGGCGGCGGACAGGGCGTTCCAGCCCAGCAGACCCACCAAGTCAGAAAATGCCTTGGGTGCCAGGTAGGTGCGGTAGGCGCCGGGTTTCACCTCTTGTTGCGATTGGCTTAGCAGTTGCAGCAGCGCCCGGGTGCGTTGCAGATTGGCCGCCCAGTCGGCGGCGTTCCAGTGCGACGCGGCGTAAACGCCCTTGGCCGCTTGCGGTCCGTTGTAGAGCGAATAATCCAGAAAAAAAGTCTCAGAGGCAAACCAGTGGCTCTGGCCTTTGGAGTTTCTGTTTGCCCGAATCACGGCGCCGCCGCCGTAGAACCCGGCCAAGTCACAGCCTTCGGCCGGCCCGAGCACCGCGCGCACCACCTCGGCGGGCGACAGCAGCGCGCCCCGGAACTCTTCGCTGCTTGAGCCATGGTCCTCAACAGGCACCTGGTTGGGGTCCACTGGCAACACGGCCAGCTCGGTGCGGCAACTTGCCAGCAGGCGTGTCAACGCCGCCCGATCGGTCTCCCAATGGCCGCCGAGTGTGCGGCTTTTTTCGACTGTGCGGCCCAGGCTTTGCAGGCGCAGCGTCAGGCTGATTTGCTCAACGTCGGTGTTCTGACGAACGCGGTTGCCGTTGAAGCGGGTGAATAGGGATTCTTCGGCGCTGAGGTTGATGGTGGCCTCTTCGCCAGGGCTCAATTCGGGCAGCAGGTCGGCGCAGAGCTGGTCAAAATGCTGATGCACCCGGGCAATGAAGTCGGAGTTTTTCATGCTTGACCTCCGAACACTTCGACATCGCGGAACAGGCACGGCGGCGAGGCATGGCCGACCCGAATCACCTGGCTGGGCTCGCCCTTGCCACAAAAGGCGGTCCCAAAGGCGGCGCTGTGGCGGCCGACGCCTGCCAGCCGGCGCCAGAAGTCCACTGTGGTGCCCCGGTAGTTGGGGTTGCGCACGACGGCGCCCAGTTTGCCGTTTTCGATCAACTGCCCGAATTCACAGCCAAACTGGAACTTGTTGCGATAGTCGTCAATTGACCAGGATCGGTTGGTGCTCATGAGCACACCATGCTCGACCTGGCCAATCAGTTCCTCGAGCGTGGCGCTGCCGGGCTCCAGGTTGAGGTTGGCCATGCGGTCAATCGGCGCTCGGTTCCAGGAAGACGACCGAAAGTTGGCCACGCCGGGCAGCCCCGAGCGACTCTGCGACTCCAGCGCGCCCAATCCGCGTTTGAGAATGCCATTCTCGATCAGCAGTTCTTTGGTGGCGCTGTGGCCGCCGTCGTCATAGGCGTAGCTGGCAAGTTCGTGCGCCAACGTCGGATCAAACGACACATTCATGAAGGCGGAGCCGTATTGAAGCTGACCAAAGTCCTGCGGCTTGACAAAGCTCCAGCCGGCGTAGTTGCGCTCGTCGCCCAGGATGCGGTCGAGTTCGAGCGGATGGCCAATCGACTCGTGAATTTGCAGCATCATCTGGTCGGGCAGCAAGACCAGGTCCATGCGCCCGCAGGGGCAGTTGTCCGCATGCAGCAGTACCAGTGCCTGTTGTGCGGTGCTTTGCGCTTGCTGCACCAGCGCGGCGCGGTCAAAAATTTCGCCGCCGAATTGACCGGTGCGCGACCAGGTCCGGGTCTGGGATTGCAGACCTTCGGCCGCCGTGGCCGACAGCGTGACATCGACCATGTCAAAGCTCTGACGGGTGTCGGAGCCGTTGGATGAAAAGTAGTTGATCTGGGTCTGGACCAGCATCGCGCTGGCGCTGCGATTGACCAGCAAATCCGATAGCTTCATGGCATTTGAGGCCGCCAACAAGCAGTCGGTGATCTCGGCCAGGCTGGTGGCGTCCAGGTCGCGCGCGCGCGGGCTGCGGTAGCTGCCCGTCGCCTTGGGCCGTTGCGCGGTCGAAAACGTATGCGCCTTATGGTCGCTGGTGGCGCCGGTGGTGGCGAGGGCGCGATCGAAGGCGCGCATCAGGCCCGCGCTGCTGAGATCGGCGGTGGCCGCATAGCCAAAATGCCCGTTCACCAGCACCTCGCACATGGCGCCTTCTTCCAGGCCGCTCTGGTTGGTCTCGGGGCGGTCGTTGCGAACACTGCGCTGGGTCGTGGTTTCGCGCGAATAGCGCAGGCCCGCCCACGGCGCGGATTTCAGCGCGTGTTGCAGGGCCGCTTCATGAGGAATCAGGGTGTTGGGCATAGGTGGATTTCGGCGCGTCAATGGCAGGCAATGATTGAAACGGCCGATTGAACCACGTTTCAAACCGCTGCGTCTTGCACCCGCTGCGCCGACCGATCCGCCAAGCTACTCCCGTTGTTGTGCTGCTTGCTTGGCGTGCAGCTTGGCGGCGATGCAGTGACCGTGGGTGACGTGCAGCAGACCGGCAATCTTGCTGATCAGGTGATTTTCATGGGCGCCGAGTTGGCCGTTCGCGTACGCCACCTGCCACAGGTATTCAATGACCTGAAATCGATGGTGCTCTTCGCCAATGCGTGGCACGTCACCCGCGCAGTGCGTGAGAATAGGGTCGAAGTCATCATTCTCGGACCTGCGGGAAATGCCGCGCAGGCCGGTCACTTCTACGTGTGTGCCGTGCATGGCACGAGTCCAGTCGGGTGAAAGTCCTGACACCAGGTATTCGCAGAGCCGAAGGTTAGCCAAAGGGCAAGTGCGTC
>NZ_JAAFHA010000128.1 GCF_010365055.1 Rhodoferax sp. | reverse complement strand
AGGGTTTCGGCGCTTTTTCTCTTGATTTTGAGGCGGTCTACTATGTGTTGAAGCCAGACTACAACGTCTTCATGGATGTGCAGCAGGCGATCAATCTGCAATTGGTGCGCCGCTTTGCCGAACACGGTATTGAGTTTGCCTTCCCGACCCAGACGCTGTACCTCAATCGGACCGCGTCTCAAGTCAAGCCGGCCAACGCGCTCGCGTCAAAAGCTCAATAATTTCAAGCCTTTTAGGGCTCTAGCCCGCGTGGAGTATTATTAAGTAGCTACTAATAGTGTAGCTAAATGGTCGTCTGCTGACGTTGGATGTTGCGCGTTGCGATGCACCCCGAGCACACCATCGGTCCGGTTCAGGCCGGGTGGACGCTGTGGTCTTGGTAGTCAGGCAGGCGCTGGGCGACCTCACGTGCCCAATTGGCGCGCGCAGGAGCGAGTTGCCGCTACCCGATCGGAGGGTGTTTTGCTTTTTTGGGCAATGCCGTCGGGTGCTAGCGATGACATTCCAATGATTGACTTGATTTGATGTCCTTGACTTGGCAGCGACAAAAGTCGATAATTAAATTTGTACAAATGTAATAATTTGGCGCGGCCAGTAACTGCAACGGTGAGTGAATTGGACACGTCGCTGGCGTTGCTTCCCCTCAATAAAAAAATCCCTGGCGCCAGTTGCGTCGACTTGGGCATTGGGGGCGCGAGCCCGAGACGAGCTGCTGGCACAACGCGCGTTTCCATGCCTCGCTTGGCCTTTCACAACTCGCCGAGCCCATTGGCCCACGGCAACAACCGGGCGACTCCCCGAAAGGAAATTGAGCTTGAATTTGAGAAACCAACAACCACGTATCACCCCCAAAACGGCCAGCAATCTGGTCTTGGCCACTGACTTGGACGGCACCTTGCTGGCTGGCACGCAAACGATGCGACGCCGGATACGTGAATTATTCAGTGGCGGGCTGCCAGGCGCCAAGCTCATTTACGTCACCGGTCGGGGTCTCGAGTCAATCATCCCCTTGCTCAGCGACTCCACACTGCCGCAGCCAGACTACATCATTGCCGACGTGGGGGCGACGATTTTGCACGGCGATTTGCGGCCGGTTGATCCACTGCACCACGACATCGCTGCGCGCTGGCCTGGCGCGCAAGTCGTGCTGCAACAACTCGCCCGCTTTCCGGCCTTGCAGCGCCAGACCGTGCCGCAGGAACGGCGCTGCTCGTTCTTTATGAGCGAGGGTGGCATTACCGATGAATTGCGGGCTGCGGTTGAAGAACTCGACTGTGATCTGCTGTGGTCAGCAGGCCGTTACCTCGACGTCTTGCCGCGTGGGGTCAGCAAGGGCGCTGCACTGAGTGGCCTCGCCAAAGCTGAAGGCTTTGACCTTGAAACCGTCATCGTGGCGGGCGACACACTGAACGATCTTTCCATGTATGCGACCGGCTTTCGAGGCATCGTCGTCGGCGGTGCCGAACCCGCGCTGGTGGAGCGGGTGCGCAAGATGGCGCGTGTATTTATCGCTGAAGACGAAGGATGCGGCGGCATTTTGGCGGGGCTGGCGCACCACGGCACGGAAGTTGAAAGCTCTCCCAAGGCACAACGCCGCATGGACGAGCGCGGCGTGGCTGATCTGGTGATGGTTTACCACCGGCCTCCGTTCGACGAGGTGCTGGAAGACGGTGTGGTCAAACACAAGCGGCCCAAGAGCCCGAACGGCATCATCCCGACACTGCTGGGGTTTTTTGCGGGCGCGCGCAAAGGGTCCTGGGTGGCCTGGTCGATGCAGGCCAGTCGCGCGCCTGAAGGCTTCGTTCGCCATGTGCCGGTTGATGCCAAACGCTATCCGAAATTGAACGTGGCGCGGATTGCGCTGACCGAAGATGACGTGGATATCTTCTACAAGAAGTTCTCAAAAGAAGCTTTTTGGCCGATCATTTTCTCGTTCCCGGACAAAGCCGAGTTTTGCCAGGCACACTGGGAACGCTACCTGGAAGTCAACCGAATCTTCGCCGAGCAGACTGCGTGTGAGGCGGCTGAAGGCGCGGTGGTCTGGATCCATGATTACAACCTGTGGATGGTGCCGGCGTTCTTGCGCCCGCTGCGACCCGACCTGCGCATCGCGTTCTTTCACCATACGGCGTTTCCGTCGAGCGACGTGTTCAACATTCTGCCGTGGCGGCGCGAGATCATTGGCAGCCTGCTGCAGTGCGATTACGTTGGTTTTCATATTCCGCGCTATGTCGAAAATTTTGTCGATGCCGTGCGCTCGTACACACCGCTCGACGTGCTTCAAACGGTGGCCTGTGCGCCGCGCTTTGTCACCTACGGCTGCGCGCTGGGCGTCGACACCATGACCTCGGTCATTGAGGTTGCGGGGCGCCGTGTGACGCTGGGTGCGCATCCGGTCGGTATCGATGTTGGGCTGATCGAGCAAATTGTCAAAAAACCAGCCGTGCAGAAGAAGGTCGCCCGCATCGAGACGCTGTTGCATGGTGTCAAGGGCATCATCTCGATCGAGCGGCTCGACTACGTGAAAGGTTCGTTGGAGAAGTTGCAGGCCTTTGAGCGATTGCTTGAAGAGCACCCGGAATTGATTGGTGGTGTGACCTTGCTCAACATCATCACACCCGCCGCGCCGGGGATGGAGATTTACGAATCTCTGCGCACGAAGGTTGATCGGATTGTGGGCCGCATCAATGGCCGCTTCTCAACCCTGGAATGGACGCCGGTGCGTTATTTCTACCGCTCCTTGCCGTATGAGGATGTGGTCGCGCATTACGCGGCCTGCGACGTGGCGTGGATTACGCCGCTGCGCGATGGGCTCAACCTCGTCACCAAAGAATTCGTCGCCACCAAAAAAGCCACCGGAACCGCTGGCGTGCTGATTCTCTCGGAATTTGCGGGCGCGGCCGTCGAGTTGCATGGCGCGCTGCTGACTAACCCCTACGACGCGAATTCGATGTCAAAAATACTGCATCAGGCACTCACCATGGGGGCGGACGAGACAGCCTACCGCTGTCAGCGCATGGCCGCCATCGTGGCCGACAACGATGTGGTGCGTTGGGGTGATGAATTCATGCGTGCAGTGCAGCAAGCCTAGCTTCACCCCTGGCTTTTACTTAAATTTTTAATATCGGAGTCTCATGTTTAGCTTGAAATACCTGTTCACATTGTTGGTCGCGTTGATTTCATTGGTGTTTGCCCCTGCGTTGCAGGCCAGGGACATGGTGAGTGTGGCCAAGTCCGAGATCAATATGCGAACAGGCGCAAGTACGCGCCATTCGGTGGTCTGGGCGCTGAGCACGGGCTATCCGCTGGAAGTGACCGCACGCAAGGGCAAATGGCTCAAGGTGCGCGACTTCGAAAAGGATACCGGGTGGGTGTACCGCCCGCTGGTCAACAAAAAGCCGCATGTGATTGTGAAGTCCAGCGTGGCGAATGTGCGCAGTACGCCCAGCACCGGTGGTCGAATTCTTGGCAAGGCTCCCTACGGGGAAGTGCTGCGCACGCTGGAGCACCGCAATAACTGGGTCAAGGTACAACGCGACGGTGGACTCAAGGGCTGGATAGCGAAGCGCTTGGTCTGGGGCTGGTGAGCGCGTTGGGCAGAGAAAAGGGGGATCCGTCGATGACCGACCTCGTCGTCATCGGTTTGGCCTACTTTGAAGTTTTCGTGCCGCCGCACGTGCGCCCGCCGCCGGGTGAGGAGCTGTTTATTGACGGCATCCAACTGGCCCTGGGCGGCGCACTTAACACCGCTACGGTGGCCGCGGCGCTTGGGCTTCGGGTGACGCTGTGTGTCCCGATGGGTCATGGCATTGTGGATCAGGCGGTGGCACTGCTGGCGCAGCGCTTGGGTATCACTTTGGCGCCTCTCCCCGCGCGGGACAACCCTGCCATTTCGCTGGTCTTCTCTGATGCAAACGACCGCGCGTTTGTCAGCACCGCAGAGCTCGATGTGCTGGTCAGCGTCAAGCGTCTGCCCGCGAGCGCCTGGGTGCATGTGCCGGGCCTGGAAGAGGCCGCTCGTCTTGGCGGGCCGCTGGCCCTGGCGCGACAAGACGGCGCGCGCATTTCGGTCAGCGGCAGTTGGAGTCCGCGCCAGCTCAGCGTCCTGGCCGAGCGCAAAGAGAATGCATGGGATCTGCTGGTGCTCAATGAAAAAGAGGCGCAGGCCGCCTGCGGCGACGTTGCCGCCGCGCCGCAAGTCCTGGCCCAAGCGGCGCACTCGGTGCTCGTGACCTTGGGTGCCCAGGGGGTTGTCGGCGTACTGAACGCGGTGCCCGTGCGCGTGCCTGCACTGCCGGTGAAAGTGGTCGATGCCACCGGGGCGGGTGATGCATTTTGCGCGGGTGTGATCGCCGGCCTGGTGCGCGGTCTGACGCCCGAGGCAAGCGTGCGACTCGGCACCCGTACCGCAGCAAAAATTTTGAACCAAATCGGTGGGCTGGTCACAAAACCCGGCCTGATGGCCGATTTAGCCAATGAGTGCTTATGGAAACCTTGACTATTCTGGGTGGTGGCAGCGCCTATACCCCTGGTCTGCTGCAAGCCCTGATTGCCCATGCCGGCGAATTGCCGCTCAAAACCGTGCGCTTGTACGACACGGATGCCCGCCATTTGGCCATCGTCGCACGCTTGAGCAGGGCGATGGCCCGGCACGCCGACGCGTTCAAAGTTGAAGTGGCTGACACGCTGGAAGCCGCGATACAGGGCGCTGATCTGGTTTTGAACTCAACCCGGCCCGGCGGTCTGGCTGCACGCCGCATTGACGAGACACTGCCGCTGGAGTTTGGTATTCCCGGTCAGGAAACGGTGGGCCCAGGTGGCTTCTTTTTTGCGCTGCGCTCCGTGCCGCAGGCCTTGCGCGTAGCCGCCACGATGCAAGCCCTGGCACCGCAGGCCGTCCTGCTGAATTACACCAACCCAAGCAATATCGTGACCCAGGCCTTGGTGGATTGGGGTGGCGTGAATGTCATTGGCATGTGCGACCAGTCCGACGAAGACCTGCAGGCCATCTGCCATGCGCTGGGTCGCCTGCAGCGCTATGCGTTTCGCTGCAACGGCCTCAACCACGCGACCTGGTACAAGGACATTTTCATTGACGGCGCGCCGTTAAGCGACATTCCCGAGTTGCTGGCGGCACCAACCGACTACGACGAAGAGCACAAGCTGCGCTTCGAATTTTCGCTGGCGATGGCCCGCGAAAACCCCGGCTATTGGCCAAACTCCTATCTGCCCTACTATCTGTTCCCGGATGCCTTTGTCGCCCAGGCACGCCGTGTTGGGCCGCGCAGCGATGTGGTGGCAGCGTCGCTCGATAAATATTATGCGCACTTCGAGGCTGAGGGAAAGAGCGCGACGCCGCAGCTGCGCATTTACCGTGGTTCGGCCGGTTTTGGCGACCTGGCGGTGACTGTGATCCGGGCGCTGGCGTCAAGCACGACGCACGAACTGGTACTCAACCTGCCCAATCAAGGTGCCACATCGGCGTTTGCAGCGGACACTGTCATTGAGACGCGCGTGCGTGTGTCGCGCGCCGGGATCGAGCGCACGGCCGCGCCGGCGTTGCCCGGCTCTTTTACCGGTCTGGCTGCGCAACTGGAGCGCTACCAAAGGCTCACTGCCCGCGCCGCCGCCGGGGGCAGCCGCGAGGCGCTGGTGGCGGCGCTCGCCGCGAATCCACTCGTGGGCCAGGTATCCGTGGCCGCGCGCATGCTGGAGCGGGCCCAGGCTATCTACGGCACTTTGTTGCCGGCCTGCGCATGAGCACGCTGCCCCTGCTGACGCGTTTCGACTGGAATGAGTTCGAGCGCGTGGTCATCTTGTCGCCGCATCTGGACGACGCTGCCTTGAGTTGCGGCGGTTTGCTGCATGCCCTGCGTGACCGGGTCTCGACCCTGGTGGTGAGTATTTGTTGCGGCAGCTTGCGCGTCGTCAATGCTGACGGCAGCAGCAAGATATCAACCCGACGCGGCCATGTGAGTTCGCGCGCCCGACGGCGCGAAGATATCGCGGCCATGCACTCGGTCGACACCGATTTTGTCCACCTCAGTTTTGCCGATGGCATCTACCGCCGCAGCCCTCTGACCGGGCGGCTCATCTACCGCAACGCGCGTGAGCGCTGGGTGTTGCCTCGCATTGAAGACCTGGCGCACGTCGAAGAGCTTTACCTGGTGCTGCGCCGCCTCTGCCTGGACCTGGGCCGCATCCTGCTGCTCAGTCCGATGGGCATCGGGCATCATGTAGACCATCAGATCGCCGCCCAGGTGGCCGTGCGCATGGCGGCCACCAATGCGGGCGCTGAGCTGCTGTTTTATGAAGATTTCCCCTACGTGGCCGACCCGCACATGGGTCGCGGCGACGACGACGACCCAGCGCAGGCGCTGAAGCGGCTGCACTTGGCCGCGGGCCAGCGCTTGGTGCTACCGGTCGATGTGACGGCCAAGATGGCGCTGCTGCGTCACTACGCCAGCCAGGTGCCTGCCCTGTTCGACAACGACGACGGCATGCGCGCGCGCATCGCGGGCCATTTGCACGGCCCCGTGCCCTGCGAGTATTACTGGCAGGCATTGCCGCCGCAGGTCATTTACACCCCTAAGGAGAATCTACATGTTGAATAGCACCATGGCCAAAGAGGCCCGTCAGGCACCTCAGGTGCTGCGCTTTGAGGCCACGCGGTGGCAGAGCGAGGCCAACGCCATTCGCCGACTGGTGGCTGACCGTCCCACCTCGGTGCTGCTGGGGCGGGGCAGTTCGGGCAATGTCTGCACCTTTGCCGCCTACTTGTTTGGGCTGCAGACGGGTCGCCCGCCGATTGAGTTCCGCCCTTGGCTGACGACTCAGCCGCTGCCTGATGCCGACTGGTCTGATGCCGTCGTGTACGCGTTTTCTTATTCCGGCAAATCGACCGACATTGCTGCTAGCGCCGAGTGGTTGCGCGCGCGCGGTGCGCTGGTGGTGGCTGTGACCGAGGCCGGTTTTTCCAACGCCCAGCTGTTGCAACCCGCACACCACGTGATTCGTCTGGGCTGCGGGCCGGAGCTGGCGGTGCCCGCCACCAAAAGTGTGATCGCACAGCTTTTCATCGCCGCAGCCCTGGCCGGTTATGACATCACGCAAGCGGCCGAACAGACCGCGGCCAACCTGCTTCGCATTGACGCGGCCGGTGTGCCGGATCAAGTGGCCACTTTTCTGGCAGGTGCGCGCACGGTCACCTGGCTGGCGCGTGGGCCTTCCATCGGCGGGGCGCTGGATGCTGCGCTCAAGTTGCAGGAAAGCGTCGGCGTGCCGGCCTTTGCTTACTCGACAGCCGAGTATTTGCATGGCCCGATTGCGGCGGCCAACCCGCAGGACCGGGTGGTGATTTTCTCAGGCGCAGACGAACCCATGGAAAGCAAGCAAGCCGTCAGCACCGCCTTGCTGGCGCGTGGTGTGCCATTTATTTGTTTGGGGTGCGACCAGACCCTTGACGCACAATTGCCGCTGCCGTTTCCTGAGGCGCGCTGGGCGCGCACGGCCTTGCTGGCTTTCATTGCACAACTCACGTGCGCCACCCTGGCCGAGCGTTGCGGTATAGATCCGGACCAACATCCGTCGCTGCGCAAGGTCACGCAGACGCATTGAGAGATATTTTTGCGCGCCATTGGCGTGTGTTGCTGACAGCCAATTTATATTGAATCGCTCTTGAATTTGACAACGATGTTTCGAAAACTGATAGCCGAAAATACCACCCAAGATTGGGTTTTTGCACTACTTGCCGCCGTGGGCTTCATGCTGCTGCTGCATTTTTTGCGCAAGCTCGTCTTGCACCATCTGCAGCGCATCGCCAAGACCACCGAGACGGTGATTGACGACTTCCTAATCGAAGTGCTGTCGGCCACGCGCATCTTGCTGGTTGGCGCCACCGGCTTGTACCTGGGCACGCATTTCTTGACGCTGCCTGCGGCGCTTGAAAAATTCGCTGACCGCGCCTTGGTTACCGTCATCATTTTGCAGGTTGGCTTCTGGTTCAGCCGGGGGCTGGTTTTCTGGCTGAAACACCGCTTCTCGCAAGGCGAAAAGGAGGACGAAGGTGCGCGCGCCATGACCTTGTCGCTGCTGTCCTTCCTGGGCCGGGTCGTGGTCTGGGTGTTGGTGCTGCTGTTGATGCTCGACAACCTGGGTCTCAACGTGACGGCGCTGGTCACCAGCTTGGGCATTGGCGGTATTGCGGTGGCCTTGGCGGTGCAAAACATCCTGGGCGACCTGTTCGCCTCGCTGTCCATCGCCATCGACAAGCCGTTTGTCATCGGCGACTTCATCATTGTGGATGACATGATGGGTAGCGTGGAGCACGTTGGACTGAAGACCACCCGCATTCGCAGCCTGAGCGGCGAGCAGATCATTTTTTCCAACAATGACCTGCTCAAGAGCCGCATCCGCAACTACAAGCGCATGCAGGAGCGCCGAGCCCTGTTTGCCATCGGCGTGACCTACGACACCGCGGCGGAGAAGTTGGAGCAGATACCGGCGCTGGTTCAGCAGGCCATTGAGGCACAAGGCGACGCCCGCTTTGACCGCGCTCATTTCAAGGGTTTCGGCGCTTTTTCTCTTGATTTTGAGGCGGTCTACTATGTGTTGAAGCCAGACTACAACGTCTTCATGGATGTGCAGCAGGCGATCAA
>NZ_JAAFHA010000023.1 GCF_010365055.1 Rhodoferax sp. | reverse complement strand
AGCGGCGGGCTGATGGCCAGCCTGTTCAGCCACAACATCGGGCTGCCACCGGTGATGCGCCATGGCAGCGCGGCCTTGCAGCGTGAAATCATCCCGGATGTGATGCAAGGCAAAAAAATTGCCGCACTCGCCATCACCGAGCCCGGTGGCGGCACCGATGTGTCTGCGCTGCGCACCACGGCGCGGCGTGAGGGCGACGAGTACGTGGTGGACGGTGACAAGACCTTCATCACGTCGGGCATGCGTGCTGACTGGTTCACGGTGGCGGTGCGTACCAACCTGAAAGACAAAGGCCCGGGCGGCATCTCGATGCTGATGGTGCCGGGCGATGCGCTGGGCTTGTCGCGCAGCCCGTTGAAGAAAATGGGCTGGCTCTGCTCCGACACAGCACAGCTGCACTTTGAGGGCGTTCGCGTGCCGGCCCGCTATCTGGTGGGTGACGAGGGCACCGGCTTCAAGATGATTTTGACCAACTTCAATGGCGAGCGCCTGTCGATGGCGGCGATGGCGCTGGGTTTTTCAGAGTGTTGCTATGACGAGGCACTGGCCTGGGCGCGCCAGCGCAAAGCCTTTGGCACCGCGCTGGTGGATCATCAGGTGATTCGCCACAAGCTGATGGACATGAAGATGCGCATTGAATCCACCCGCGCCTGGTTGCATACCGTCTCAAGCCGGGCTGATTCGGGTGACAAAACCGCGAAGGGCACTGAGTGGGTCGCCCAGGTCTGCCTGCTGAAAAACCACGCGACGCAGACGATGCAGTTCTGCGCCGACCAGGGCGTGCAGATTCTGGGCGGCATGGGCTTCATGCGCGGTGTTGCTTGCGAGCGCATCTATCGCGAGGTCAAGGTCATGATGATTGGCGGCGGCACCGAGGAAATCATGAAAGAGTTGGCCTCGCGTCAGCTCGGTCTGTGAGAATCAGCCCATGATCCAACGCATTGCCCTTGAGAAAGAAGTCGAGTTCGAAGAAGAATTTGTCACTGGACTGAAAAAAGTCTTTGAAGAGATGATCATCTTCAACCAGGTGCTGGGCCTGAAGATCACCTCCCTCAAGTCAAACCAGGTGCGCGCGCGCATCGACATGAAGCGCGAGCTCATTGGGCATTTCAGCTTCAACCGAATCCATGGCGGCGTCATCAGCGCCGGCCTTGACGCCATGGGCGGCCTGGCCGTGATGGCCGCCATTGGGGCGCGCCACATGGATGAACCCCCCATGCAGCGACTCCACCGCTTTGCCAAGCTCGGCACTATCGACTTGCGTATTGATTACCTGCGCCCCGGCATTGGCGAGTACTTTGAGTTGCGCGCCGAAGTGATGCGGCTGGGCTCACGCGTGGCGTCGACCCGGATGGAGTTTTTGGGTGCTGACGGCAAGCTGCTGTCGACCGGTTCGGGCGCTTACATCGTGTCGTAACGCCCAATAGTCAGGCTAATGATTTAGAAATAAGCCGCTAGCCCCCGTGAAATATGAGTGAGCAGCTATTCTAAATATAGCATGTAGCGCGTTTGCCAGTGGGCTCAACAAGGCATCAATGCATCGCTTGACATCATTTGCGGCGGCAGTGCCGTCACCAGTCCACGGTACAGATGGCTCGGCGGAACCGGTTTGTGTAACAACGTTATGCCGCTGGCCAGTGCTTCGCGCAGTCGATCAGGCGCGGTGTCGCCGGTAATCAGCAGGGCTGGCAAAGCGTCTCCCAATAAGGCACGCAGCGCTTGGATCGCCTCGACGCCGGTGCGCTGCTCGCGTAATCGGTAGTCGCTGATGACCACCTCGGGTGCATGAATGCGCGCCAGAGCCAATGCCTCTTCAATGCTCGCTGCAACCTCGCAGACGCAGCCCCAATCCTGAAGCAGGTGCATCATCCCAGCACGCACGCTTTCTTCGTCATCGATCAAGAGCACGCGCACATTCAGCCTCGCGTGGTTGCTTTGCTCCGGCAAGGCCGGCTCAAGCGGCACAGTGGCTGTCGTAATGGGTACAACCAGCCTAAATACGCTGCCCTGCTGCATCTTGGAATTCAATGACAACGGGTGCCCCAGTGTGCGGGCCAAGCCATCCACAATGGCCAGGCCCAAACCCAGACCTTTGCGTCGATCACGTTCTGGATTGCCCAACTGGTGAAACTCGCGAAAGACCTCACGTTGCTGCGCTGGCTCAATGCCTATACCCGTGTCCCAGACTTCCAGCACCGCTTCACCTGCCCGCTGTCGGCAGGTCACCAGCAAGCCACCGTGTACGGTGTAGCGGATCGCGTTGGAAATCAAATTGCGCAGAATCATCTCAATCAGGGCCGGGTCAGATCGCAGCACCAGTGCGCTCTCGCGCGAGCGGTAGTCCAGGCCCTTGGCATCAGCCTGCTGGACAAACTCGCGCTCAATCTTGTTGAGCAGCGTTTGTACCCCGAACGCCCGCACTTGCGGTTCAACCACGCCGGCCTCAATGCGTGAAAAATCAAGCAGCGTGTTGAGCATCTCGGCCGATGCCTCGCTGGCTGCACTGGCGCTGGCCAGTAGCTCGCGTTGCTGGGGACTTAGCTCCGAGCGCGACAGCACCTCCAGGAACAGGCCCTGGGCATGAATGGGTTGACGTAAATCGTGACTGGCGGCAGCAAGAAATTTGGACTTGGCGGCATTGGCCTGTTCAGCCTCGCGCTGTGCGGCCTTGGAAAGCGCCGACTCTTGGCGCAACTTCTCCAATAGCTCCTGGTTCTCAAAGCGTAAGTCAATGGCCGAGCGGACCAATCGGGCCAGGTTGGCGGCCTGCCCGAGCATGACCAGGGCATACAAAATAATCACCCCGCCCAGGCTCCATTGAGCCGGATCACTCATGAACCACAGCTTGCTGACGACCACAACCATTTGGGAAAGCAGAAAGGCCAGGTACAAGCGCAGTATCGGCCCCTGGGTGGAAACGGCCCCTGCCGCCATACCCGCCATCAAGGCAAACACCAGAACACCGCCAGCCAGCGTCACGGTGTCGAAGGTGATCCACACCAGAGACCCCCACAAGGAGCCGCCCACAAGATTAATCACAGTCAGCGTACGCACTACCTGTGGCGCCTGTGCTTGAGTCAATCCCGATGCAAGCTGGCGCTGAGCGTAGCGAAACCAGTTCAGATTCGACAAGATGATGGCGCCAGCCCAGAGGCGCAGATACATCGCATTGGACTCGGTGGACAAGGTCCAGACAATGCACAGGGAAACCACAAAAACGGGAAGCACGGTGGTGCGCACATTGCTCAACATCAGATGCAGCTGCTGCACCAGAACGCGCCCGTCGGCCAGGCGTAGCGGATAATTTTTCATGTCAGTCGATCAGACCTTGCTGACGCGCCGCAAACACCGCTTCAGCGCGGCTCACCACGCCAAGAAACTGAAGTATGTCTTGCACATGGCGACGCACGGTGTTGTCAGAAAGTGTCAGTTTTCGTGCAATCAGCTTGTTCGAGAGCCCTTGATGCAGCAGATCAAGGACCTCGCATTGGCGCGCGGTCAAGCATTTTTGCGTCATGTTCTCGATCGAGGCGCCCAGTTTCGGGAAGTTCCCTTTCAACACCGCGTGGATCGTTGCCACGATCTTGTCACCCGTCTCAGCCTTCGATACAAAACCGATAGCACCGCGCGCTAACGCCAAACGCACGGTCTCGGGCTCATCTTGCGACGACAACATCAACACTGGCACCAGTGGCCACTTGCGCTTGAGCAGGGCCAAGCCTTCGAGCCCACTCAAGCCTGTCAGTCTGATGTCGAGCAGCACCAGATCCAAATCATCGGGCGCGCTACTTGTCGCTTCATCCAATGAACCCGCTTCAAGAATCAGAGCCCCGGGTATCGCGCTGCTGATGACCAGACTCAGCCCGGTGCGAAACATGGCGTGATCGTCAATGAGCAAGAGGCGGGGCGCAGTCATGGCGGCCATTAAACCACCCAATCAATCCGCGGCGTCTGGTCCAGATGGACCATTTCAAAGAGGCGTCATGTTTCGTACAGTGGGTCTTTAAGAATTGACCTCAATCAATTCGTACGGATAGACACATGGCCCGGGCACGGAAGATCACGGCACAGAGAGCCAGCCGAGGCTGTGACTCAGATGTGAGTCGCCACATGACCCGGCGCAGGCCAAACACCACTTCAGCACCACTCGGATAAGCGAAATTTCACATGTTGCCGACTCAAAAATTCAGTGATTCCCTGGCCTTTTCTTCCCAAAGTCAGTCCGAATGCATGCCATATAAACATCCATTTTTTGGCGCTTTCTTACGTTGTCCTGTCAACGCTGTGTTGCGCTTGGTATGGGTCCTGCCGTTCTGCTTGACACCACTGCTGGTTTCCGGCCAGCAAGCGCCACTCGTCACACCACGCGACCTGCGGCCGCAAACGCCAGCCAAACCGCCTGTTGGCCTGCCGCAACCGGCGCCCGCCGAAGTGCCGTCAAATGCACAGGAGCTGTTTGTGCGGATTGGCGATGTCTCCGTCAAGGATGGATTTGCCGAGTTCGCAGCCGACACCGAAGTGCTGTTGGCACAGGTTCGAACGCAACGCATGTCAGTGGCTGAGCTCTACCAGCTGGCTGAATCGATCGAAATGCTTTACCGCGAAGCAGGCTATGCGTTGGTCCGTGTTTTGCTGCCGCCGCAATCGCTCAAGGACGGTGACACGCTGCAATTGATCGTGCTCGACGGATTCGTTGAACGCATCGATGCCAGCGCCGTGGATGAACGCTCCCGCCGCCGTGTATTGACCGTCATGCAGCGCTTGGTCGGCCAGCGCCATCTGAGCGGCGATGCGCTGGAACGCGCCCTGACGATTGCAGGGCGCTCACCTGGTCTGGAAATGCGCAGCACCATGGCGGCGGGCGCCGAGCCTGGCGGCGTCGTGTTGACGCTGGACGGCAAGTTCACACGCGCCAGTGGATCGATTTCGGCAGACAACCAACTCTCGAACGCATTGGGACCTTGGCAAACTACATTGCAGCTCACCCTGAATGAGCCTATCGGCGTTGGCATGCAAGTCTATGCCAATGTATCGGGCGGGCAGGACTTGAGTGCCGCGTTGAACGGTGACGCGCCGAGACGCGTTACCGGTGGCGGTTTCATCATCCCGCTGGGGAACAATGGCCTCGCAATCAACCCCGAATACACGGCTTCGGTCAGCCAGCCTGTACCGCCGCCAGGCGTTCCCCAAACCCTCAGCAAATTCGAACGCACCACCCTGCGCCTTATTTACCCGCTGATTCTCAATCGCCAGGAAGAACTGACGATTACCGCAACGCTGGACGCCACCAGTCAAATCGACACCCTGCCCGAGTTTGAGCTGACAGCCGCCGATGGCTCGAGCCTGGGTGCGTTTGTGCTCGACAAGGACCAACTGCGCGTAGCGCGTGTGGGGGCGGCTTGGAGCAAGTCATTCGATCTGTCAAGACGTGTCAATGTCGGTGCCACTCTTTCCAGTGGGATATCGGGCATTGGCACCCGCACGAAGGCAGATGTAGCCACCAGTGGTATCGCGATGTCTCGCCCGGATGCAGATCCGACCTTTATCAAATTTGAAGGCAATGTGGCCTATGAGCAGCCGCTCACCCTGGGCGTGCAGTCCAAGTCATCACTGCGTGTGCAAAAGGCCCTCAAGGGCGTGCTGCCAGGCAGTGAGTTGTTCAGCCTCGACGGCGAGGACGCGCTGTCAACGTTTGTCTCGGGTTCAATTTCTGACGATGGCGGCTGGATGCTGCGCCAGGAGTTCTCGCGGCCCGTCACTTGGCAAGTGAGTTCAGCCAATGCGAATCTTGCGCCCTATGTCTTTGGCGCGGCAGGCGAGACCACAAGCCAGCTTGCCACAGGAACCGGCCGCGGACTTGGCATAGCGTTCGGCTTTGGCCTGCGCATGCAATTGAAAAACGTCAACTTCTCGATGGAGTATGGCCGCCACGAGTCCGATCCCTCCGTTTTCAACGACAACCAATTCTTTGTCAAAGGGCAGGTGCAATTTTGAATCACCACTACCGCATTGTCTGGAGCCGGGTGTCCAACGCCTGGGTTGCCGTTTCCGAGCTTTCCAAAGGACATGGCAAATCTGCCTCGGCGCGCAAACGCGTAATCGGTGCGCTAGCGTCGCTGGGTCTTTCGGCCTTACCCATGGCCTCTTCGGCCCTTGACTTGCCCGCTGGCGCACAAGTGACGGCAGGCTCGGCCAAGGTGCAAACACCCGCGAAAGGTGCTTTGCTGGTGAATCAGAGCACGCAGCGGGCAGTCATTAATTGGAGCAACTTCAGCATCGCCCAAGGCAACCGGGTGACTTTTGCCCAGCCCAATGCAAGCGCCGCAACCCTGAATATCGTGACCGGCAATAGCGCCTCCACGATCGCCGGCACGCTCACAGGCAATGGTACGGTCTATCTGATCAATCAGAATGGCATTGCCATTACACCGACAGGTCTGGTGGACACGCGCACTGGCTTCATTGCCTCGACATTACGCATGGATGAGAACGCATTCATGGGTGGCAAGTATCTTTTCAGTGGCAAAGGTGGTTCCGTCCTTAATCGTGGCCAGATCATTACGGGCCCCGGTGGCACGGTGGGGCTGCTGGGTGGCACGGTCGCCAACGAAGGGCTGATCAGTGCCCTGCTGGGCAAAGTGGCTCTTGGCTCGGGCGAGGCGGCTACGCTGGATCTCAGTGGCGATGGCTTTCTGCAGCTGATGCTGCCGACCAGCGCGGCTGGCGCCGATGGTCAAGCCCTGGTGACGAACAGCGGTGTCATTGAAGCCAATGGCGGCATCGTCATGCTCAAGGCCTCCACCGTGCGGCAGGCTTTGCGCGAGGCGGTGAACATGCCCGGCGCAATCAGTGCCCGCCGCGTGTCCGGCAAGAACGGCGCCATTGTGCTGGAAGGGGGGCCGGGCGGTACCGTGCGCGTCACGGGCGCTTTGACCGCTGATGGCGACACCTTGGGGGGACGCATTGACGTGACGGGCGCCCATGTCGTCCTTGAAGGCGCATCACTTAGCGCTACCGGCACCGAGCGTGGCGGTCTGGTCCGCTTGGGCGGGGCGTTTCAAGGCGGACGCGAGCAGCCAGGCGACGCCGCGAACGCAGCGCTTTTTGCAGGACGCTTTGGGAATACGACCGCCATCACCAACGCCACAACGACCCTTGTAGACGCCGCCAGCAACATCAATGTTTCTGCCACCGGCGTGGCGGGAACGGGCGGCACCGCCATCGTCTGGAGCGACAGCACCACCGCGATGCAAGGGGCCATCTCGGCGCGTGGCGCGTTAGCAGGCGGCGCCATAGAGGTATCTGCCAAGTCCACGGTGCAATCGGTTGCGCTCAAGCACATTGACTTGGGCAAGGGTGGTCACTTGTTGATCGATCCGCAAGACATCGTGATCGACCGTGATTCTCTCGTCCCCTCCGACGCGGCTGGCAACTACAGCTACTCCACGCCAGGTGCAATCACCCATCTGTTGGAGTCCGATCTCACCGCCTTGCTCAGCACGGGGGTCACCGTCAGCCTGCAGGCCAGCCAGGACATCAGCTGGCTCGATAACTTCAGCTTCGTGACGCGAACGCCCACCACGCCTGGTGGCGACCTGAATCTGTCGGCTGGGCGCTCGGTCATGCTCAGCGGCACCTTCAACACGGCTGATGGCAACTGGAACATCGTGGCCAACGACACGGCGGCGCATGGCGTGGTGGATGCCGAGCGGGGTGCCGGTGCTGCTGAAATCAACGTACGTGACGCCAACTTTATCAACAGCAACGGCAAGCTGTCGCTGACCCTGGCCGACGGCGCGGGCAATACAAACCGCGAGGTTGATCGTATTTCGCTCGGCAAGTTCAACGGCAACGGCCTGACGGCGGCGATCTCGCCAACGGCAACACCTGCCTATGGCACTACGCAGATACTGCTGACGGGCGACATTAATGTCTACGAAACCCTCAGCCTGACTGGCAATCTGCAGGTCGCGTCGATGAATCCCGTGCTGTCGCTGAGTGGGCAACGCGTGACCTGGACCGATGAGAAGACCGGCAGCACCATCCGCGGTGAACAGAGTATTAAATTTATTGAAAACGGCGTGACAACGCGCTTTGGACAATTGTTTGGTAGCGATGCTGTGCGACTGGGACTTGGCGACAGCCCCCTCAGTACTCTGACGCGGACTTATGGTGACAGCGACCCAGTCATTGCCGACATATTGGCACTGACACCACAACTGCACGTTGCGGCGCATTCTGCGACCACCGTGGCACCCGATGCCTTGGGGGTGATTTTGAGCACCAACTCGCTTGCTGTCGCTGGACCAGGGGTACTTGCTTCGGCGGGTAGCAATAACCTCACCTTGTCAGCGACCAATAGTCTGGCTTTCGCGAGTGGACTCACCAGTGGCTATTTCATTGACCTGGCGCCGGCCACCCTGGCACTGACTATCACTCCGCGTACCGTGACACCGACCGTGTCAGCAGGCGCCTACATCTACGGTTCACCTGCCGCAGTTACCAGCCTTACCGGTGTAGTGAATGGCGATGTCATCAACCCGGTAGCGATGCTCAACGGCACGGTTGGTGTCAACATGGCCAATAACGGCGTGGGTTTTGGTTTTGCTGAAACCGTTGCTGCAGGACTATCTAACTTCAGCTTGACGGGTCTCTTTGGTACCAAGGCCAGTAACTACTCCCTGGACCTGAGTGGTGTGACAGGCAGCACACTGGCCATTACGCCGAAGGCGCTTAGCTATGTCGCCGGCAGTGGCGGTCAAACCTACGGCTCGCTCGGCATCATGCCTTCAGCCAGCCTGAGCGGCATTGTTGCGGGTGACGATGTGGTACCCGTGGTTGCACTTAACGCTGCCGGTCAAGCGGTCAGCTTGACAGACAGGCTGCCAGCGGGTACCTATGCGTCCGACGTGGCCGGTCTCACCGGAAGTAAGGCGGGCAATTATGCGGTTGCGGCAACCGGCAATACTTCGGGCCAGTATGTGGTTGACCCCAAGTCGGTTGCGGTCACCTACAACGCTTCTCCGGTCATGAGCACCTACGGTACGCAGACCACGCTGGAGGCCCCCACGCTCACCGGAATTCTCATGGGAGATACGGTCACAGGAACTTTTGGCGCGTCTTTGTCTGGCGCGCCGGTCACGCTCACCCCGACGACACCTGCAGGCAATTATTCGGCGGTGGTGACCGGCCTGGGCGGCGCGAGCAGCAGCAACTATGTGCTGGCGGGTGGCAACAACTATGGGTCACTGTCAATCGCCAAAAAGACACTGACCTATAGCGGCAGCAACTCCTCGCAGGTGTACGGGCAGTTAAGCTTGCCTTCGCCCACGCTGAATGGCATTGTTGGCACTGACAGTGTTGGCGCGGTCCAACGAATTACCTACCCACTCTCTTTCAATCTGGCGGGTGAAAGCGGTGCCTTTCCAGTGGGCAACTACGGTGTCGATTTGGTTGCACTGACGGGTGCCAGTACCGCGAATTACACCTTGGCCGCGTCTGGTAACACGCCAAGCCAGGTTGCCATCACACCCAAGCCTGTCACATTTTCACTGGCTTCAGCAAGCAGCACGTATGGCACGAATGCTGTTCTACCCACTGCCAACCTGTCTGGCATTGTCAGCGGCGATGTGGTTGCCGCGGGGCCGGTCGTCGCCATTGGCAACGGCGCTGCGGCACTCAACGCAAGCACGGCGGCCGGCTATTACACCTTGGGCATCCATGGATTGACGGGTAATGGTGTTGCCAACAATTACATGTTGGCCAGCAGTGGCAATACGACTGGCGCACTCACGATTGCACCCAAGACCTTGACCTGGGCAGTCGCCAGCAACACAGGAACCTATGGCAATGCACTGACCAATGCAACAACGCTCAGCGGCCTGGTGCCCGGTGACAGTGTCGCCAGCAGCATCAGCGCATTCGACGGAAACGGCGCTGCCCTTGCACGACCCACAGTGGGCACTTACGGCGTTGGTGTCACGTCGCTAACCGGGCCACTGGCGAACAACTATGCGCTTGCAACCATGGGCAACACGATGGGGGCGGTCAACATCGGGCCGCGCCCACTCACCTACACCGTCGCGCCGACCCATTCCGTCTACGGAACGCTGGCACAAGACGGTGCTGTCGTGCTCAGCAATGTGCTGCCGGGTGACAGCGTGGGCACTGCAACCGTAGGCTACCAAGTGGCCTCAGCCCCTGTTGTGCTGACAGAGCGCAGCCAGGTTGGCAGCTATACCGCACAGGTCACGGCACTGACTGGCGGCAACCCCAACTACGTGGTGGCCAGCACCGGCAATACCAATGGTGTGCTGACGATCGCGCCCAAACCCATTACGTTCAACACAGTCAATGCCGGTTCGACTTACGGCAGCGCCGCCGTGCTCGAAGCGGGTACTTTAAGCGGCGTGTTGGCTGGCGATACAGTGCTGCCGGGCGCGACCACACTCGCTACCGGCTTGCTGCCGATTGAGCGGCAAGCCGCAGGCAGCTATGCGTTGATTACACCCAGCCTGTCGGGTGCACAAGCGGGTAACTACACCATCGCGGCAACTGGCTCAACCAGCGGGACGCTGGACATTGCACCCAAGCCGCTGACGTACGAGCTGAAAATCCACTGGTGGGATCAACTCCTCGCGGATACCGTGACTTACGGCGAGGTTCACCGTATCGCCGATTTTTATACAGGCTTCGAAACACCTGGCACTCAACTATGCAGGGCGGCGGGCTGCGTTGTCACTTCAGGTGTTGTCAGCACCTTGTCTGGCGTTTTGGCTGGCGACGATGTCAGCCTTCAGGTGAACTCGCCGACGCTGCCGGTCTCAACATCGGGCGCATATACGGTCGGGACTTATCGCTGGACTGGCGGTGCGCTGTCGTCGCCGAACTATGTTCTGGCCGCAACCGGCAATACCGACAAGACACTGACCATCTTGCCCAGGCCTTTGCAGGTCTCGCCCGTTGGTAACAGCCAAGCTATTTACAGCCACAATGAGGTTGAGTACGGATCAACAGCCGGTGCAGTACCGGCTGTCAACTTGAATCTGGGCGACACGTTTGACATCTTCTTCAGTTTTCCCCTAAGAAATGTAGACCAGGTAACCGCGACAGCCGAATATGTCACGCCTCAAGGCAATGTCGCGCGGCTGGCAGAGCGACAAGCTGCGGGGGAATACCGGGTTGTCATGAAAGGCGGGCTCACTGGCGTGGATGCTGGTAACTACGTTATTCCAGGAAAAACTGAGACGACACTTATAGTAAGCCCCAAGAGAGTCACAGCCCAGTTTTCTGATGCGTCTAGCACCTATGGCGAGCAGGCCGGGATGCCCATCCCCGTGCTGTCAGGCGTATTACCCGGCGACTCGTTGGGCACCAAGATATCAATTGATGGCAATGCAAACTTCGTTTTGGATCCCCGGACACCAGCGGATCGCTACTACGTTGGATTAGCCGGAAATACAGGGGCGGATGCAGGAAATTACTGGATCGTTGGGGCGCAGAGTCAGTTCACCAGATACAACTATCCGAATTACCCTAATATTTTTGGATCGTTGAAAATCAAGCCCAAGCCGCTGACAGTGGTTGCCGATACTGAAATCTTCTCCATTACCTACGGTGATTACATAACAAAGGATATGGCCCTCACGGGCGTATTGGCTGGTGACAATGTTCAAGTCACGCCTAAAGCGCAATCGTGGGTATACGGTAGCGATGCGCCTCGGCTGGACATTAACGGTGCACGGTTAGAAGCTGGCTCCTACGACATCTGGGCCGACCTGTCGGGGTCCTCGTCGCGCAACTATATATTAGTGCCCAAGACGTTCGGCCGCATTGATGTGGCCAAGTTTAACTTGACCGGTTTAGCTGACAGGAAGGTTACGTACGGCGATAAGGTTTACTGGGACTCTCTGGAGGTGCAGGGCGTCGGCGGGGACCGACTGGGTTACACGACCAGTTTTAGCCGCATCTATGGTGTGCCCACCTTGGTTAATGGATATCTCAACGCCGGCATGTATCAGTTAGACCTCAGCGCCAGATATGGGCCCACTCACAACTACGATATGCCGAGCACGCAATTGGTGACAGTCCTTCCACGTGAATTGACCTGGCAACCGGCAGCGGCATCGACGATTACTTACGGTGCCACCACGCCCATTAATGTGGGAACGCTGTCGGGCATGTTCCCGTGGGACGATGTGAATATCAAGACCGCAACGATCGGATCGCTGACGGACCGGGCCTTGACCCCCGACAAAACCTTCTGGGCCGATCAAAAGACTTACTCATTCACCGATCAGCCGGACAATAAAAGACTGAATGCTGGCGCGTACACAATGCCGGTGACAACCGGTGGTCTTGCAGGCGCGCAGAGTAGCAACTACGTGCTGCCGCCCATGAAGACCCCACTCGTTCTGAACGTTCTGCCCAAGGTCATCACCTATTCTGTGAGGGATAGAAATGCGCAATATGGCAACTATGCCGTGTGTTCCGGGCTATGTTTTGATCTTTGGGAACCTGATCCTCTCAACTACCGCTTGGTCACGCTGAACGGGGTGCTCGACGATAATAAATTCGTCGGTTCGACGTGGAACGTTGAGCCGGGCGTGAAGGGCACGATAGGCGTGATTGATGCCAATGGCGTGAGTAGCGCCATGACTGCCACAACGCCGCTCGGCAAGTATCGTATGGAGGTGTCAGGATTGACCGGCGCCTACGCAAAGAACTACCAGATAGATCAAGCACGAAGTCAGACCGGTGAGCTGGAGGTTGTTCCGATGTGGCTCACCTATACGACAAGCAGTGCCATCTACCTGCCAGGGCCGGGGTTCATTGGCAAGCCGGGCATCCCCACGTTGCGGGGGCCGAAAGGCACGCCGATCAATGGAGACGATGTACAGCCCATCGTTGACGTCAGTGACCCAAACGGTAACGACGTGTTCAACCTGTCCGACCTGACTGAGGGGCGCTACAGCTTCAGTGTCACAAAACTGTCTGGCAAAGATGCGGCCAATTACCGTATCTCCTCTTACCAATACGCTGGCGGTCCCTACGGGAAAAATGACGTTGGAACCCTTGACGTTTTTGCTGATACCCGGTTTGGCATGCGCGATACCGCCACGATGTCCGTGCCCACCGTGCCGCACTACGACCCGCCCGTGCCACCCCCTCGCGCCACAAGGCCGTCGCTACCGTCAGTCGAAGTCGGTACCAGGACGGGAACGCAGACCGGTACAAGTACGACGCTTGGCGCCGCCACACTGAGTGAAGAATCCAAAGCGTCTGCCGGCGCGTCGGCGGGCGCCAGTGCGACGGGAGCCAGCGCACAGGCTGATGCCAATGCCGAGACGAAGTTGACTGCAGACTTCGGTGCTGGCTCTGTCTCGGTCGGCGGCAAGGCAGGCGCAAGTGCCGATGTGTCGGTGGGCAAGGATGGCGCGAAAGTTAGCGCCGAAACCTCGGCGAGTGCCAATGTGGAGGGCGGCGGTGGCGGATCGGCTGGCCCCGTGGGCGATGTTGAAGGCAAAGGCACACTCGAAGTAAACGCAGGCGCCAAAGGCGAAGGTGCCGCCACTGTTAAAGATGGGAAAATTTCGACCGGTGGGGATCTTTCTGCTGGCGTTGGCGCGTCTGCGACCGGTCAATTTGGGGTGTCCGGCAGCGTTGGAAGTGCGGACGCAACAGCCACATTGGTATCGCCTGGCTCAGTGGGCGGTTCGGGCGGTGCCAGTGCGGGGTATTCTGATGGTGCACTTTCGGTGTCCATGAACCTGGGTGCCAAACTTGGCATCGGTGGGTTTAACCTGAAACTGGATTTCAAGGTCGACCTCGGCGATATCGTTGGTGACCTTGAAGATGCATTTAAACCGCTCACCGATCTTTTTGGTGGGTCAAGTAAGCCAGACCCGGTTGGCGACGCATTTAGAACGGCCGAAAGTCTGAAGGGCGACCCGCTGCGTCGACTGGCGTTTATGCAACAGAACTCTGATTGGAAAAAGTATGACAAGAATGCAATTTGGGGGATGGAATGGGACCTTCAAAATTTCGAAGCGTTGTTGCAGGGGTACCCAAATTTAATCGCTTACCAACAAAACGCACAGGCAACGATGCTTCAACTGCTCAAGACCGACCCGGCTGCGGCTATCAGATACGCTCACGCCAATGATTTCAATCGACAAGTTCGCGATATGGAGGGCGGTATCCTGCAAACAGCAGAGTCGCTCGGCCTCAAATTTGTCGTCAACGGTAACTCCACGACCCTTGCAAACCGATGAAGCAACCTATCCTTAACTTTTTGTTAGCCAGTACCTTGCTAACGGGCTCTTGTCAGGTTTTCGCCCAAGAGAAATTGGTTGCCCTGTCGATGACAGGGCAACCGCAAACCTATTCGCTGCACGCCGGCGCTTACACGGTTAGGGGCTACGGCAATGCCCATTTTGGAATGAGTGTTGACGAGGTCAAAGGGCTCATCACCCAGGACTACCCGCACACGCTGGGCAGTTTAAAAGACGAGATTGATCCGGTTCAAAAGACCCGCGTGCTCACCATGGTAGCGCCCGAGCTTGCGCCAGGCCCTGGCCCGGCAACCATCAGCTATGTGTTTGGTGCGGCGAGCAAAAAACTCATTGCTGTCAATGTGTACTGGTTGGTTACGGGCATGGCGACACAGGCGCAACAGACGCAACTGACACAGGCTGCCCAACTGCTGGCCGCCGACCTGGTCGGGTACCGCTGGCCGATTTTCAGCGTCGCCCGCGGTCATGTGCTGGCCCCGGGCGTGCTGCTGGTATTTTTTGGCAAAGACGCAGCGGGCGGTGGCATTGAGATCCGCCTGAATGGTGTGTCCTACACGCTGGAAGCGCGGCAGCCTGGCCTGGCATCTGTTGCCACGCCCGAGACTGTTGTAAGCCCCCGTGGGTCTGCGCAGCTAAGGTTTTCGATGGTGGCGAACGTTGACAAGCCCGACATGGAGGTCTTGTCGCACTGATGTTTAGGCCGTTCGTGCGACTTCTGTAGCCCGCTGAGCCGGCAACGCTCAGTGGATAAAACACAAGAGTAGGTGCAAGAAAAAGGCCACCCGAGGGTGGCCTTGTCTAATTGGGGAAGTTTCTATTTCTTGGCGGGCGCGGCATCCGTCATGTAGGGCCCCACCACCTTCCACTTGCCGTCCTGGATCTGCGACAGGCGTGAGGCGTCGCTGCCCAGGCGCTTGGTGGGTGAGAAGGTGGCCGGCGCGCTGCCAAAGATATCAGTGGGGATTGTCAGCGTGTCCATCACCTTGATGAAACTGTCGGTGGTCAGGTTCTTGCCCGCTTTGGTGGCTGCATTGGCGAACGTGTTGATGATGATGTAGCCATAGACCGAGAACACGGCCGGGTCTTCATTGAATTTGGTCTTGTACTTGTTGGCCCAGAACCGGATCGGTTGTGACGCCTCATCGGTGTAGGGGTTTTGCACGGTCATCATGGCATACAGCCCGTCCATCGCTTTGCCGCCGAGTTTGTGGATCAGGTCGGTGTAGGCGGCACTGGAACCCAAAAAGGTCGGGTTGAAGCCGGTTTTGCGGGATTCGCCGATGGTGCCGATGGTCTCGCGAATGATGGTACCCAGCACCACCATCTCGCAGCCGGCCGCTTTCATCTTCGCCACTTGGGAGGAAAAATCGGTCGCCCCCCGCTTGAACGATGTCTTCTCGGCGTATTCCATGCCGATGGTTTTCAGGCCGGCTTCGCCGCCGCGCATCACTTCCAGGCCGAAGTCATCATCCTGGTAAATGGTGCAGACTTTTTTGGCTCCCTTGTCTTTCACCATTTGCGGCACAGCGCGACGCATCTGGTCAAAGTAGGTGGCGGCAAACGAGTACTTGAGTTTGTGGAAGGGCTCGTACATTTCGCGTGCGGCGGTGATCGGGAAGAAGTTGATGACGTTTTTCTCGAACTGGACCGGCATCGCGGCCATGTTCTGCGCAGTGCCAATGTGACCCATCATCATGAAAATCTTGTTCTGGTTGACCAGTTTCTGCGCTGCCAGCACGGCCTTCTTGGGGTCATAGCCATCATCTTCGACCAGCAGCTTGAGCTTGCGGCCATTCACGCCGCCCTGTTCGTTGATTTCATCGACTGCCAGCAGCATGCCCAGGCGCGCCTGCTTGCCAAAGCCGGCGAGCGGGCCCGACAAGTCGAGAATCGTGCCGAGCGTGATCTCGGTCGGGCTGACGCCCTGCTGGGCCGTAGCCAGGGTGCTGGCCAGGGCCAGTGTCGCCAGTACGCCCGTTGCTTTGAATTTCATGGGTTGTCTCCGTTTGGTTAAAGAAAAAATGGGCAAGAATACGAACTGAACCTGTTGCATTCTTGACGCCGCCCGATAAATGTCAAGTTGTCGTAAACCCGCAATGCCCATGTTGGCGCTCAACGGTACATGGCGTCAATCTGGGCCGCGTATTTCTGCTCCACCAGCTTGCGCTTGAGCTTCATGGTGGGGGTCAGCTCTTCGTCTTCTGCCGTCAACTGGTTTTCCAGCAGGAAGAATTTCTTGATCTGTTCAACGCGGGCAAACTTCAGGTTGACCCGGTCGATATCAGCCTGAATCAGCGCCTGTACCTCAGGTGAGCGGGTCAGCGACGCGTAGTTGCTGAAGGGCACGTCCTGGTCCTGGGCAAATTTCTCCACGTTTTCCTGGTCGATCATGATGATGGCTGTCAGGTAAGGCCGCTTGTCGCCGATCACCACCGCATCGGTGATGTAGGGCGAGAACTTCAGGTCGTTCTCCAGTTCGCTCGGCGTCACATTCTTGCCACCGGCCGTGATGATGATGTCCTTCATGCGGTCGGTGATGCGGAAGTACCCGTCGGCGTCCATCACGCCTACATCGCCTGTGTGCAGCCAGCCATCCTTGTCGATGGTCTCCGCCGTCTTTTCCGGCAGGTTCAGGTAGCCGGCAAACACGTTTTTTCCGCGCACCAGGATTTCACCGGTGGCCGGGTCGAGTCGCACCTCGTTGAAGGCTGCAGCCGGCCCGATCGAGCCCGGGCGCATGCGCTCTGCCGGCACGCCAGTGGAGGCGCCGCAGGTCTCCGTCATGCCCCAAACTTCGAGCATGGGCACGCCCAGGGCCAGGTACCAGCGCACCAAGTCCGGCGAGATCGGCGCCGCCCCGGTGACCAGAAAGCGGGCACGGTGAATGCCGATGAGCTTGCGCACGTTGTTCAAGGCCAGCCACTGGGCCACCTGGAATTTGAACTTGAGCCAGCTGCTCACGGCTTGCCCCGCCAGCACCCGATTGGCAATCTCGGTGCCGACACCGATGCCCCAGGCGTAGGCGGCCTGCTGCACCTTACCTGCCTCTTTGAGGGAGATCATGACACCCGAGTAGAACTTCTCCCACACGCGTGGCACACCGGTAAACACCGTGGGCGCGATTTCGCGCACGTTTTCGGGGATGGTTTCCGGGTTTTCCACAAAGTTGAGCTTGGTGCCGGTGTACAGGCCAAAGTACTCGCCGCCCATGCGCTCGGCGATGTGGCACAGCGGCAGAAAGCACATGCGCTCGTCTTGCTCGGTCTGTGCGATCAGGGTGTTGAAGCCGCGCACGGTGTAGACCAGCCCGGCGTGCAGGTGCATGGCGCCCTTGGGTTTGCCGGTGGTGCCGGAGGTGTAAACCAGAATGGCCAGGTCTTCGGGTCGGCAGGCGTCAACGCGCTGCTGTAGTTCATTCGGGTGCTGCGTCAGATACGTGCGTCCCAGCGCGCGCAGTGCATCCAGACTGAGGATGTTGGCATCTTCCAGGCCGTGCAGCCCCTCCATGTCAAACACCACAATTTTGCGCAGACCGGGCAACTGGTCGCGCACCTCCAGTGCTTTGTCCAGCTGCTCGTCGTCCTCCACAAACAGGAATGTGGTGCGCGAGTCCTCGCACAGGTACTGCACCTGCGACGTCGCATCGGTCGGGTAGATGCCGTTGGAGACGCCGCCGCAAGACAGCACCGCGAGGTCGGCCCAGACCCACTCGACCACGGTGTTGGACAGGATTGAGGCGCACTCACCCTTAGCAAAACCCAGGCTAATCAGGCCCCCTGCGATCTCGCTCACGGCCGTCGCCGTCTGGTCCCAGGTCTGTGCGCGCCACAGGCCCAAGTGCTTCTGGCGCAGCCAGACATTGGGGCCGCGCTGCTTCACTGCATGCCAGAACATCGCCGGAATGGTCTCGCCCGGCATCACGATCTCGCGGTTGGGCTGTATGTCGCTTAAATCCCAGAGTTGAGTCACGTCATCGCCCCCACGCTTGTCACTGCGTTGACGGCGCTGCCCCCCGAGGGGGCCTTCACTTGCTTGAGGCGGCTCTGCGTCGCGTTCATACTTACCTCCATGTTTTCTTCTTTTTCCAGCGCCGCTCACCGCGCACGCCGTCTTCCTTGAGCCCGAGGTAGAACTCCTTGATGTCGTCCTTCTCGCGCAGGCGCGCGCAGGTGTCTTCCATCACGATGCGGCCGTTTTCAAGCACATAGCCATAGTCGGACGCGTTGAGCGCCATGTTGGCGTTCTGCTCGACCAGCAAAATGGTCGTGCCGCGTTCACGGTTGATGCGAACCACAATCTCAAAAATCTCTTTGGTGAGCTTGGGCGAGAGGCCCAGACTGGGTTCGTCCAGCAAGATCAGGTCGGGGTTGGCCATCAGGGCGCGCGAGATCGACAGCATCTGCTGCTGCCCGCCTGACAACAAGCCGGCATTCTGGTTGGCACGCTCACGCAAAATCGGGAAGTAGCCGTAAACGCCCTCCATGTCCTTGGCCACGGCATCGCTGTCTTTGCGCGTGTAGGCGCCCATCAGCAGGTTGTCGTGCACGCTCAGCAACGGGAACACCTCGCGCCCCTCGGGCACATGACTCAGGCCTTGCTGCACGATGTAGGCTGGGTCTTGCGCCGTGATGTTGGTGCCCTTGAACTCAATCGAGCCCTTGCGCGGATCGATGATGCCCGAGATGGTCTTCAAGATGGTGGTTTTGCCGGCCCCGTTGGAGCCGAGCACAGTGGCTATTTCGCCGCGCCGCACCTGCAAGCTGACGCCGCGAATCGCCTTGATCGGGCCGTACGCGCTCTCGACGTTGAGCAACTTGAGAACGGGTTGATCGCTGATGGGGGGAGGCGTGTTGCTCATGCCGTTTGCCTCCGCAGAGAAGACACGTCATCTACCGAGCCAAGGTAGGCTTCGATCACGCCAGGATCGTTTTGCACTTCACGCGGCGTGCCCATGGCGAGCACCTCGCCCTGATTCATCGCCAGCACGCGGTCGGAAACCTTGGAGACCAGTGTCATGTCGTGTTCCACCATCAGCACCGTGATGCCGAGATCGTTTTTAATATCGGCAATCCAGAAGGCCATGTCGTCGGTCTCCTCCACATTCAGGCCGCTTGAGGGTTCATCGAGCAGCAGCAGCTTGGGCTCAGTGCACAAGGCCCGCGCCACTTCAACCACCTTGCGCACGCCGTAAGGCAGTCCCGCCACCATGGAGTCACGGTGATGCTGCAGATCAAGAAATTCGATGATCTCTTCGGCTTTTTCGCGCGCCTTGAGCTCGGCCTCGCGTGCTGTCCGGGTGAAAAACAGGTCTTGCCAGAGTCCGGTTTTGCGCTGTGTATGGCGACCGATCAGCAGGTTATGCAGCACGGTGGCGTGCTCGAATAGCTCGATGTTCTGAAAAGTGCGCGCAATGCCCAACCCAGCCACATTTTGTGGTGGCTGATCGGTCAGCCGGATGATCCCCTGCGGTCCGAGGTAATCGATCTCGCCAGCGGTTGGCGTGTAGATGCGGCTGATCAAATTGAACACGGTGGTCTTGCCCGCGCCGTTGGGGCCAATCAGGGTGAAGACCTCACCTTGTTTGACATCAAAACTGACGTTGTTGACCGCCAGCACGCCGCCGAAGCGCACGCTCAATTGCCTGGCCGACAAAAGGGCTTGAGACGCAGGTTGGGCAGGGGATGGGTTCATGGCAATACTCATTTCAGCCGATCCGATTTTTGGAAGGATTTTTGCCGCTTGAACATGCCTTTACGGTAAAAAGGGAACATCTGCAAATAGGTGCGAATCTTGAGCCAGCGCCCATACAGCCCCATTGGCTCGAACAGCACAAAGACCACCAGTACCACGCCATAGACCAGGCCCTGCAGGCCGGGCGCCTGACCGATGGCGGGCGGCAAATAGTCCTTCACCATGGAAATGGCCTGCGGCATGGTGATCAGGAAGATGGCGCCCAGAAAGGCGCCATGCACCGAGCCGACGCCACCGATCACGATCATCAGCAACAGGTCGATCGACTGCAGGATGTTGAACTGGTCGGGTGAGATGAACTGCAGCTGGTGCGCATACAGGGCGCCGGCTATTCCCGCCAGCGCGGCGGACAGGGAAAAGGACAGTGTCTTGTAATAGGCCAGGTGAATGCCCATGCTCTGGGCCGAAATCTCGGAGTCGCGGATGGCGACAAAGGCGCGCCCGGTGGGTGAACGCAGCAGGTTCAAGATGCCCAGCGTGGCCAGCACCGTGAGACCCAAGCACAGAAAATAAAACTCCTCGCCCGTGTTCAAGGTCCAGCCGAACATGTCCGGCTTCTTGATGTGGATGCCCGCATTGCCGCCGGTGACCGACTCCCAGCGCGCCAGCACTTCTTCCACGATGAAGCCGAAGGACAGCGTGGCGATGCCCAGGTAGATGCCCTTGACCCGCAGCGCCGGCAAGCCCACGACCAGGCCCACGGCCGCGGACAGACCGGCAGCGCAGGCGAGCGCCAATGGAAACGGCAGGCCCATGTTGGTCAGCACCGCCTGGGTGTAGGCGCCCACGCCCAGAAAGGCGGCGTGACCGAGCGAGAACAGGCCGGTGAACCCGGCCAGCAGCATCAGGCCCAGGCCCGCAATCGCATAAATCAGCACAAAGGTCAGTTGCGCCAGCCAGTACTCCTGCACCAGCCAGGGTGCCAGCAGCAGCGTCAGCAGGAGAGCCCCGTACCAAAAGAGGTGGCCGCCGTGCTTGGCCAGGTTGACGTCCTGGCCGTAATCGGTCTTGAAGATGAATCTCATACTTTCTTGCTCAATTTCTCGCCGAACAAGCCGTTGGGTTTGACCACCAGCATGATGAGCACCACGATGTAGGCGGCGGTGTCCTTGAAGCCGTCGGGCAGGTAGAAGCCCGAGAGCGACTCCACAATGCCGATGATCAAGCCGCCCACGATGGCGCCCGGCAGGCTGCCGAAGCCGCCGACCACGGCGGCCGGAAAGGCCTTCAGGCCGATGAAGCCCATGTTGGCATGCACAAAGGTAATGGGGGCCAGCAGCAGGCCGGCAATGGCGGCCACTGCTGCGGCCAAGCCCCAGGCAATGCCGTTGAGCCTTTTGACCGGAATGCCCATGTAGTAGGCGGCCAGCTGGTTCTGCGACGCAGCCTGCATGGCGATGCCGAGCTTGCTGTAACGAAACAGAGCGTAAAGCAGCGTGCACAGCACGCCGGTGGCGCCAATCACCACCATCTGCTCGACGTTGAGCACCAGACCCGCCAGCTGCCAGATCTCGTCCTTGTAGGGCACCGGCAGCATGTGCGTCTCGGTCCCGATATTGGGAATCATGGTGATCAGCCCGCGCGCCACATAGCCAATGCCGATGGTCAGCATGACGATGGAAAACGCCGGTTGCCCCAGGATCGGGCGGATCACCAGGCGCTCCAGCACCACGCCGAACAGCGCCATGGCGGCGATGGCGCACAGCACCGAGAGCCAGTACGGAAAGCCGAGCATCGTCATGCCCGCCAAGCCACCGAACGCGCCCAGCATCATCAGCTCGCCCTGGGCGAAGCTCACGGTCTCGGTGGCTTTGTAGATGAGCACGAAGCCCAATGCGATCAGTCCGTAAATGCACCCTTGTGCGATGCCGCTGATCACCAGTTGTAGAAGCTGCACTTTGTCTCCTGTTGACGAAGCCTTGTTTATACCGGCGATGCGGGCGAAGACCGACAGGGTTTTTACCGACGCCCTGTCGGGCTGGCGACAGCTGAGCACAATTAATCGCAAAAACCCGTCATCATGTCGCGATGAATAAACCCGTTGACATCTCCCACCACGGCGCCATTACCGTCGTGACGCTGAATCGTCCCGATGTACGCAATGCCGTGGACGCGAGCACGGCCCGTGAGCTGCATGCGGCCTTTCTGGCGTTTGAGGCCGATGAGAATGCGCGGGTGGCCGTGTTTCATGGTGCTCATGGCCACTTCTGCGCAGGATGGGATTTGCAGGCCGGTGCCCGCCTGGCGCAGCAGGCCGATGCAGATCAGCAGAGCCCGCTGGCAGGGCTGGCGTTCTTGCCGGACGACTGTGTGCCCCCCGGTCCACTGGGCCCAATGGGGCCATCGCGCCTGCTGTTATCCAAGCCGGTGATTGCCGCCGTCAGCGGTGCCGCCGTGGCCGGTGGCATGGAGCTGGCGCTGTGGTGCGACATGCGGGTGATGGAGGAGGACGCTTACTTTGGCGTGTTCTGCCGTCGCTTCGGTGTGCCGTTAATCGATGGCGGCACCGTGCGGCTGCCCCGGCTGATCGGCATGGGACACGCCCTGGACCTGATTCTGACCGGGCGCAAGGTGGAGGCGGCCGAGGCACTGCAAATGGGCTTGTGCAACCGTGTTGTGCCTGCGGGCCAGGCGCTGGAAGCGGCGCTGGTGCTGGCGCAGCAACTGGCCAGCTTTCCACAAAAGACCATGCTGGCCGACCGCATGAGCGCCTACACCCAGTGGGACTTGCCGCTACCGCACGCCCTGCACCAGGAGTGGGAGCGTGGCAAGCAATGTATTGATGATGGTCTACAGGGAGCGGTGCGCTTTGCTGCCGGCGGTGGCCGGCACGGAGAGTTTTAGGCCAAATTGACCTCTAGCCCGCGTGGAATAAGCGCAAGCAGCTATATAAATCGTAGTAAACGTACGGCTGTCTGTTGGGCGCTGGCTTCTGCAAAAACTGCCTGTCCGCCACTCGCCCAAACGGGTGCAATCGCGTTGCGTGACAAACAGGCGGTGCCAGGGAACTCAGCCACCGCTTCTGCAGTCTTACCCGGCACTGCCCGCTGTGTCGGGTGCCATTGAATCCGGGAGACCCCATGAACGCTCGGCCTGATCAACTCATTGCGTCCTGCGGGTTCGGCGCTATTGGCCGCGCGCAGTTCCTGCGCTTTGCCGCCGGTGCCGCCACGCTGGCGATGACCGGCGTTAGCGGCCCGCTACGCGCCCAGGTCGCGGCACCCTTGGCGCCGGAGTCACGTACCAAATTGTCGACGACACCCATGCTCAGCCGGCGAATTCCGGCCAGCGGCGAAGCGCTTCCCGTCATCGGCCTGGGCACCTGGCAAGGCTTCGACGCAGCTCCCGGTTCTGACGAATACTGCCGTTTGCCCGCCGTGTTGCAGGCCTTGTTTGACGCCGGTGGCTCGGTGATCGACAGCTCGCCGATGTACGGTCGCGCCGAGGCGGTCACCGGCGAATTGCTGGCCGCCGCGGGCAGCCGCGCCAAAGCGTTCGTCGCAACCAAGGTCTGGATACGCGGCCGCGCCGAGGGCCTGCGCCAGATGAATGAATCGCTGCGCCTCCTGCAGACCGAGCGAATCGACCTGATGCAAATCCACAACCTGGTCGACTGGCGCACCCAGCTCGCCACGCTGCGCGACTGGAAGGCGGCCGGCCGGATTCGCTACCTCGGCATCACGCACTACACCGCCGCTGCCTACGGCGAGCTCGAAGCTGTGATTCGCGCCGAGCGTTTTGACTTCGTGCAGCTGAACTACTCGCTCGATGAGCGCGACGCCGAGCGGCGCATATTGCCCCTGGCCGCCGAGCGCGGCATGGCGGTGCTGATCAACCGGCCTTTTGGCGGCGGTGGGCTGCTGCGGCGCCTGCGCGACCGGCCGCTGCCACCTTGGGCGGGCGCGCTCGGCGCGACCAGCTGGGCGCAGCTGTTGCTCAAGTTTGTGCTCAGCCAGCCGGCCGTAACCTGCGCGATTCCCGGCACCAGCCGCCCCGAGCACATGGCCGACAACGCCCGTGCCGGTGCCGGTCACGTTCCCGATGCCGCTTTTTGGCGCCGCCACGCCGAGCTGTTCAGCGTTTGAGTCGTGGACGGCGCATCGATGCCTGCCAACTTGTTCCAACGCGCCGCTCCGGTACGGCCGGGCGAAGCCGTGCCCTTGCTGCTCGCGACCGCCTACGGGTTTTGCATCCTGTTCGCCTACTACCTGTTGCGACCGGTGCGCGATGAGATCGGCGCCGCCGACCGGGGCAACCTGCAATTCTTGTGGACAGCGGTGTTTTTCGTCATGCTGCTGGCCGTGCCGCTGTATTCGGCGGCGGTGTCAAGGTGGCCGCGGGCCGTGTTCATTCCTCTGGCCAACCGTTTTTTTGCCGTCAACTTGATCGGCTTTTATGCCGCGCTCACCTTGCTGCCACAGTCGGCACGGCCATGGATTGACCGGATTTTTTACGTGTGGACCAGCGTCTTTGCGTTGTTCGTGGTCACCGTGTTCTGGGGCTTCATTGTCGATTTGTTCCGCGACGAACAAGGCAAGCGACTGTTCGGCTTTATCGCCGTCGGCTCATCGCTTGGCGCTGTCGTTGGCTCGGCCAGCACCGCCGCACTGGCCTCGCAGCTGCCGGTGTTTCTGCTGCTGCTGTTGGCGGTGCCACCGCTGGAAGGTGCGTGCTGGCTGGCCCGCGCGCTCGACCGCCGCGCCGCGCACGCGCCCGAGACACTGAACCGCGAGCCCGAGCCGCGCATCGGTGGCAGCGCCTGGAGCGGCATTGTGCCGGTCTTGCGCGACCCTGCGCTGCGCAACATTGCGCTGTGGATTCTGCTGATGACTTTCGCCTCGACCATCCTGTATTTCGTGCAGTCACACCTTCTTGGCGAGGCGATCTCTGACCGTGCACTGCGCCGGGCGTTTCTGGCACGCATCGATCTCGCGGTCAATGCGGTCACCATCGTCACGCAGGCATTTTTCACCGCGCACATCCTGGCCCGACTCGGTATCGGCCTGACGCTGGCGCTGCTGCCGGCCGTGGCGGCGCTTGGCTTCCTGGCGCTTGGCGCGGCACCGACGGTCGTCACACTGAGCGCGCTGATGATTGTTCGGGTGCTCTACGACAGCAGCCGCCACGCGCTCGCCAAGCCGGCGCGCGAGGTGCTGTTCACGCGTGTCAGCCGTGAACAACGCTACAAATCCAAGGCCTTTATCGACGCGGCCGTCTACCGCGGCGGCGACCTTGTCAGCGGTTGGCTCTACGCCGGCTTTGCCGCGCTCGGCCTGGCGGCCGGCGCCATTGCGCTGCTGGCCGTGCCGGTGGCCGTGGTGTGGGGCTTGCTCGGTTGGCGCCTGGGGCGGTCGACGGCGCCTGCGCATGACTGAAGCTTGTCATGGGGCACGCCGCCGCAGTCAAGATATAAAACGGGCTCTGGCCCCCGTGGAATATAGGTAGAAAGCTATTTAATATATAGCAATATCAAATTGCCCTTTTAGGCACTTCACGCGGCAGGCCCGCTTCATCAATGGCCACATAGGTGAGGGACGCTTCCGTCACCTTGGTGTACTCGCCCTGTGAGCCATAGCGTTCGGCAAAGACCTCCACCTTCACCGTGATCGAGGTGCGACCGATGCGCGTCAACTTGGCGAAGAACGACAGAATATCGCCCACACGCACCGGGTGCTTGAAGACAAACTCGTTCACCGCCACCGTGGCCATGCGCCCGCCGGCATAGCGCGCCGGCACCACCGAGCCCGCCAGGTCGACGTGGGCCATGACCCAGCCGCCAAAAATGTCGCCATTGGCATTGCAGTCGCCAGGCATCGGGATGACCTTGAGCACCAGTTCTTGGTCGGTGGGCAACTGCACGCTGGGCGCGCGGCTGTTAGGGGTGTTTGGGTTCGGGGCGGTGGACATGGGCACAATCGAGGTAGTTTTTCAGATTGTCCCCCATGAGCCGCCATTCATCCGCCTACCACGGCGCCCCTTCAGCATCCGCCCCCGGCGCCACCCGCTCAGACTGGGCCACGCTCAAGCGCTTGTTCCCGTATCTGTGGGAATACAAGTACCGCGTGATGGCGGCGCTGGCGTTCATGGTGGGCGCCAAGACCGCCAACGTCGGTGTGCCCTTGTTGCTCAAGCAGCTGATCGACACCATGAACCCCAAGGGCGGCATCGACGCCACCGCCTTGCTGGTGGTGCCGGCCGCCTTGCTGCTGGCCTACGGCTTGCTGCGCTTGTCCACCACCTTGTTTGCCGAGTTGCGCGAACTGGTGTTTGCCAAAGCCACCGAGGGCGCGTCGCGCACGATCTCGCTGCAGGTGTTTCGCCACCTGCATGCCCTGAGCCTGCGCTTTCACCTGGAGCGCCAGACCGGCGGCCTCACGCGCGACATCGAGCGCGGCACGCGCGCGGTCAATTCGCTGATCTCGTATTCGCTCTACAGCATCATCCCGACGCTGATCGAAGTGACCATGGTGCTGACCTACCTGGCGGTCAAGTTCGACATCTGGTTTGCCCTGATCACCATCATTGCGCTGGTGTTCTACATCAGCTTCACCGTGACCGTGACCGAGTGGCGCACCCAGTTTCGCAAGGTCATGAACGAGCTCGACTCCAAGGCGCACAGCCGGGCGATCGACTCGCTGCTGAATTTCGAGACCGTCAAGTACTTCAACAACGAGGAGTTCGAGGCCACACGCTATGACGAGAACCTGAAGAACTACCGCCTGGCTGCGCTCAAGAGCCAGCGCACCCTGAGTCTGCTCAACACCGGCCAGCAACTCATCATCGCCACTGGCCTGGTCGCCATGCTGTGGCGCGCAACGCAAGGCGTGGTGGCGGGTCACATGACGCTGGGTGACTTGGTGATGGTCAACGCCTTCATGATCCAGCTCTACATTCCGCTGGGTTTCCTGGGCGTGCTGTACCGCGAGATCAAGCAGAGCCTGACGGATCTGGACAAGATGTTCACGCTGATGGAGCGCGAGCGCGAGATTGCCGACGTGCCCGGTGCGCAACCGCTCAGGGTCGATGGCGCCAATGTCACATTCAGCCACGTCGATTTTGCGTATGACCCGGCGCGTCCCATCCTGCACGACATCAGTTTCGAGATTCCAGCGGGCAAGACCGTGGCGGTGGTCGGGCCGTCGGGCTCGGGCAAATCGACGCTGGCGCGCCTGTTGTTTCGCTTTTACGACGTGCAGCAGGGCCAGATTCTGATTGCCGGGCAGGACATCAAGCAGGTCACCCAAGCGTCTGTGCGCCAGGCCATCGGCATCGTGCCGCAAGACACGGTGCTGTTCAATGACACGGTGGAATACAACATTGCCTACGGCAAACCCGGTGCCACGCGCGAGCAAGTCGAAGAGGCGGCACGCAGCGCCCACATCCACAACTTCATCAGCGCCACTCCCAAGGGCTACGACACCATGGTGGGCGAGCGTGGGCTCAAACTGTCCGGCGGCGAAAAGCAGCGCGTGGCGATTGCCCGCACCCTGCTGAAGAACCCGCCGATTTTGATCTTTGACGAAGCCACTTCCGCGCTGGACTCCGCCAACGAGCGCGCCATTCAGGCCGAGCTGCAAAGCGTGGCGCAGAACAAGACCACGCTGGTGATTGCGCACCGACTGTCCACGGTGGTGGACGCGCACGAGATTCTGGTGATGGACGCCGGGAGGATTCTGGAGCGGGGCACGCATGCGGCGTTGCTGGCGGCGAATGGAAGGTATGCACAGATGTGGGCGCTGCAGCAATCGACGGCTGAGTAGGTTTGTTGGTGTTTTATGACTCTAGCCAGCGTGGAATATGCGTGAGCAGCTATTTAAATAATAGTGGATTGGATGAGGGATTTCTATTCCCTTGATGGCCGGGTTGGCAGCGTCACGCGTCATAGTGTTTCGGCCTGCGAATGGCTCTTGACGACCAGATGCCGTCCATCGACGCTGCTCTTTCATACCGGCCATTCGGAAGCGGCTGCCAGTATTTTTGACTGACTGTCGCTGGTGTAGCTAACTGGACATTCGCAATATCGAGTCACACCAGACATGGCTTGATCGCACGCTTTATCACTTCACGCAGTTCTTATTTATTCTCGCGTAGTATGTTCAGATACGAGCGCTCAGTGTCCTTATTTTTCCACGTTTCAGTGATGAACTCAGATAGTGCTGGTACGTCTGTCAGCAGCGTTGATGCCCATAAGCTCGGGTTGTAGTCATAAACGCGCAACATGTGATCAATATCGAAGATCGGTGCGGTTCCCTTTGCGCGAATCAAACAAACAGGTTTATTGAAGGCAATCCGCATCCCGAGTTCGAACAGGACATTGGGATTATGTTCGGTGAGATCAACGATTACTAAATCTGCGGTGTCGAGGTCATTCACAATGGTTGACTGAATAACTTCGCTGCCAGCCTTCTTCGCTGTTCTTGCATTGAAGTTGGCCTTGACGGCAGCTGGGGTGATGAGATGCTTGAGAACCTCATCAAAATATCCTGTTGCGTGCTCCTTAGACTTTTCGGAAAATGGCATGGCTACGAACGCAATTAAATGGCCAGCATTTTTTGATTCGCCGAGAATAATCGATGTGTTGCCCGCCTGCCCGCTGAAATGTGTCTGAGCATTTCCCGAGGAAACGTCCAACTCAGTGCCCTGTGACTTCATGTATGCGAGATTCGTTTGATACAGCGTATAGAACTCGTCTTGTAACGACTCAGCAATACCAAATTCTGTCTTTAGTGTGTTCTTCAGATACTGAATGTCGGGCAAATTCTCGCCTTGGTAATAGTCATATACCCTCTGGAATAGCTCGACATTTCGGAAGCCGCTAACGATGGAGCTATACGCTTCAGTTGCCGACTTTGGATACACGAGTAGTCGGCCTAGCTCTGTCAACTCAATCTTATTTGTGTCGCGGGTGCCGACGGTAAACCCGTAGTCGCGCGAGGCGGTGGTCAAGTAGAAAAAATTGTTCCCTTTACCTACACCAAGAGCATTTACGATTTCGCCGGGTGCCCAAGGATTGCCCATATTGACATTTTTGATTATGTCGGGGATCTTGCGCGCTTCTTCAAGGGAGTAGTGGGGAAACTCCCGCTTGGATTTGGGCGCAACTGGCTTCACCTTAGTTGCTCGTGCCGAACCTTTGCCAAGTGAAGACTTCACAGCTTTTGCTGGCTTCTTCGCTGTAACAGCCTTCTTTCTTGCGGTCTTCACTGAGGCGTTCGATGTTGATTCAACAGCCACGATAGGCACGGACTCATCTTTGTTCATTTCTTCCCTTATCTCAATGTGTTAGTGGGCTGAATATAGATGATCTTCTCGCAACGCTGACTGACACCCGTCCGAACGCCTTGCATTTCAATCCAAATTGAAGGTCCGCTTTAGGTTGTTGAAGCCGGTATTCACCTGCAAAACTATGTCGGTCATGGGTGAGGCCTACGGTCTGACCATGGGACTCCGCTTGCCGTGTGCTCAAGGCGAACTCTCGGTCATGGTGTGAGAAGGGGGTGTGGGTACCCGAACCTGCGCCAGCATCTTCCAGGTCAACCCAAGCGGTGCATCGGTCTTGAATGAAACCAGTTGTCGGGAAAGCCTGGCGATCTCAATGCCCTTGCGCAGATTGGCGCCAACCTGGCCCCCTACCTTGTCGGCGTTGGAGATCAGCCGGTCAAGATTGCCATTGATGCGCAGCAGCGTGGCTGCGGTTTTGCGGCCGACCTTGTCCACGCCGGGGACGCCATCCACCGCATCACCCATGAGGGCCAGCAGATCGCCCATCTGCGATGGCGTGACACCAAATTTCTCCTGCACATAAGCTGAGTCACGCCAAACGTCTTTGAAGTGGTCGTAAATACAGACCTGGTCATTGAGCAGCTGCAAAAAGTCCTTGTCCGTCGACAAAATGATGGCTCGCTCTGACCTGGCCTTGCACCATTTATCGACCAGCGCGGCAATGGCATCATCCGCTTCGATGCCCTCAACAGCAATCCAGTGCAAACCCATGTCATGCAATTCATGCTGGATGGTCAGCAAGCCATTGCGCAAGGGCTGCGGCATGGGTTTGCGGTTGGCTTGATAGCCCTCATAGAGATCATGTTTCCAGGTGCGACCTCCATGGTCGAAGACCGCAACCGCGTGGGTGGGCCTGTGCGTCTTGAGTGCGCGCTTGAACGAGCTCAGGCTTGATTTGAGGGTGTCCGCGACCTTCTCCGCGCTGTCTGGCTCGGGGATCGCCTCGTGAATACGCCTGATGATGTTCAGCGCATCAATAATTAGCAGGGACATTGTGTGATCACGTCGGTTTGAAATTTCTCACGGAGACGAAGGTGACCCCCGTCGCTCAGCCCACGTTGGGGGCGCCAGCGGTCATAGTAAGCCATTGACACCCTGCTGAAAAACCCGCCGATTTCGATCTTTGACGAAGCCACCTCGGCGTTGAACTCGGCCAACGAGCGCGCCATTCAGGCCGAGCTGCAAAGCGTGGCGAAGAACAAGACCACGCTGGTGATTGCGCACCGTTTATCCACGGTGGTGGACGCGCACGAGATTCTGGTGATGGACGCTGGCCGCATCATCGAGCGGGGTCCGCATGCCGAGCTACTGGCGGCCAATAGCCGCTATGCCCAGATGTGGGCGCTGCAGCAGAGCTCGGAGTAGTCTTGCAAGGCTGCTGGCCTGTTGCCGACCTCGGGCAGGCGCCGAATGGCTTCGGCCCGAACGCTTGCAGAGGCGTGTCCAGTAAGTGAATTATCGAGTGTACCGATGACGGACCTTAAATGAGTTCGTGAAGCCATCAATCGGCAAGAGGGCGAGCAACTCATATTTGCGTATTAGGAACGCACCATAGGTAGTCTGGCCGCCTAACCCTGGGTGCGTCATGACTAAGTAGTCGCCGTTGGCGTACTCAATGCGTGCGAACAGCGTCGTGCCGACAAGCTCTGTAGCCTTCACGCCGCTACCCGTGACCGTGAAGGTTGCAACGGCTGCGACTGAAGTTGCAGGAGCAACGTCGGCCTGGATATTCTCGCCTGTCAACAATGTGACCGAGGCGTTTGCCAAAGTGGGCGCGTACGTCACGGTTTCATCGGGTACACCGTAGCTACCGGTTGCGACCAAGGCACCGGTGCAGTCGGCGTTGTCGTAGTAGTCCTCTCTGGTAACGACAGAGAAGGTGGTGCCGCTCGTCGCCGTGGATGTTTTCGTCACTCGCATATGGTCATTGCAGTCTTCCCGCCACACGCCCTCGAATTGGGCGAGCGCCTCAATTGCTGGCGACGGAGTGGTTGGCGACTCAGTGGTTGGTGAAGCGGGGGCATCCGAGCCACCGCCGCCGCTGCCGCAGGCGACCAGAATCGACGAACTCAGAATAGCAGCAAGGAACTTCATTTGAATCTCTCCTGTTGGACAATCATGTGATGAATTCACGATCGAGCCAGTTGACATTTGTCAAGCGCGGGCTTGCCGCTACCCAATGAAAGTGTTACAGGAGTTGTGATGCCTGATCGTCGCAATCGTCGCGCTGGCCGAGGCCGGGCCGCCACTACACTCAAGCCGCTGTCAAACAATCTGCGCATCCCGCCATGGAACTACTTGTACTATTAACCTTGCTTGCCATCGGCGGCTACATGATCAAGTCGCGTGAGCAGGGCAGACGCATTGCCTTGTTGGGAAGTTATCTGGGCAAATACCAGATTGAAAAGCTGATGGAAAGCCTGACGGACGGCTACCTGCGCGCGCTGTCTGAGGTCGACCCCGAGCGCCAGGCGCAGATCTGGCACATGTTGGACGCTGCTGAGCTGACGCTGTGTGAACAGTTCAATCGTTTTGTGGCTGAGTTTTCGCTCGTCGATGAGGCGCAAACGCGGGTCAGCCGGTTGGCGTTGGCGATTCCCTGGGTCGACAGGCTGCTGCCAGACGGCACGTTCGATTTGCGTCAGGCCCTGCGAATTCACGCCGAAGGCATTGACCAAGCAGCCCAAAACAGCCGCCATCTGACGCAAAAAAGCAAGGCTTTCACCCTGTCGGCCGAGTTGTTTCTGATGCAGCACACCTGCCACTGGTTCTGCCGGTCCAAAACGGTGGCCTCGGCCCGGATGCTGATGCGCCACAAAACACCGTATGCGCAGCTACTTGAGTCTGTGTCGCCCGAGACGCGGCAGGCCTACGACGCCTTGGTTGGGCGCTAAGGCTGGGTTGATGGCGTCGCCGCCACTGGTGTCGTTGAGGCCCGTTTTTTTTGAATCTGACCAGCTGTTGTTAGCATCGACATCAACGCATCAACCAAAAGGCCCCCCTATGCAATACCGCAGTCTAGGCAAAAGCAATCTGCAAGTCTCCGCCCTGTGCCTGGGCACCATGATGTTTGGCGATCAGACCAATCAAACGGAGGCCGCCTCCATCGTGGCCGATGCCCACACCCATGGTGTGAACTACATCGATACGGCCGATGTCTACAGCAACGGCGCGTCTGAAACCATGGTGGGCGAGCTGCTCAAGGGCCAGCGCCATGACTGGGTACTCGCCACCAAGCTCGGCAACAACATGTCAGACCGGGTCAATGAAGGCCATTACTCCCGCACTTGGATGCTGCGCGAAGTAGCGGCTTCGCTGGCGCGCCTGCAAACCGATTACGTGGACATTCTGTACCTGCACCGTGATTTCAACGGCATGAGTCTGGAAGAACCGTTGCGCGCGCTGGAGGCCATGCTGCGCGCCGGCCAGATTCGCTACTGGGGTGTCTCCAATTTCCGCGGCTGGCGCATCGCCGAGCTGATGCGCCTGGCGGCCCAGCTTGGTATGCCGGGACCGGTGGTGTGCCAGCCCTACTACAACCTGCTCAACCGCATGCCCGAGGTGGAGGTGTTGCCGGCCTGTGCCCACTACGGCATTGGCGTGACGCCGTACAGTCCGGTCGCGCGCGGCGTGCTCACTGGCAAGTACCCGCCGGGGCAGACGCCAGACCCGAGCAGCCGCGCTGGCCGAGCCGACCAGCGCATGGTGGAGACCGAATTTCGCGAAGAGTCGCTGCTGATTGCCCAGCAGCTCAAGCGCCATGCTGAAAGCCGGGGCATCAGCCTGGCGCAGTTCGCCACCGCCTGGGTGCTGGCCAACCCGGCGGTCAGCTCGGTCATAGCCGGGCCGCGCACGCTCCAGCAGTGGCAGGACTACCTGCCCGCGCTGGACTATGCGGTCACCGACGAGGACGAGGCGCTGGTGGATGGGCTGGTTCAACCGGGCCACCCCTCCACCCCTGGCTACACCGACCCGGCCTATCCCTTGAATGGCCGGGTACGCCGGGCGCGATAGCACGGCGCGTGCATCGATTTTTCACCTGACGGGGCTGCTCAGCCCATTGGGTTTCAGTGGACATATTTGATGAAAGTTAACGCTGGCCCCCGTCGACGTTCATTGAGCCGCTATCAAAATATATGGCGTCCGTGGCACGGCGATGCTGCTGGCTCTTCACCGAGGCGGGCCGACAGAGCGGGGTCAACCCATGCAAATCGCGCATAATTGCCGCCCATGGAAACCAAATGGCTGGAAGATTTCGTCAGTTTGGCTGAGACCCGCAGTTTCAGCCGGTCCGCGCAACTGCGTCACGTCACGCAGCCGGCGTTTTCGCGGCGCATTCAGTCGCTTGAAACATGGGCTGGCACCGATCTGGTGGATCGAAGCAACTACCCGACCCGCCTCACCCCGGCCGGTGAAACCCTCTATGACCAGTCGCTGGAGGTGTTGCAGGCCCTGCAAAGCACGCGCGCGATGCTGCGCGGCCATACCTCCGTCGGGCAGGATGTGATTGAATTCGCCGTGCCACACACACTGGCGTTCACGTTTTTTCCGGCGTGGGTATCGGCATTGCGGCAACAATTTGGCCCGATCAAAAGCCGCCTGATTGCGCTCAATGTGCACGACGCCGTCATGCGTCTGGTGGAGGGGAGTTGCGACCTGTTGATTGCCTACCATCATCCGTCGCAGCCGTTCCAGCTTGATGCGGATCGTTATGAGATGGTCAGTCTGGGTGAAGAGGTGGTGGCACCTTATTCCAAGCCGGATGCCGACGGTGCTCCGATGTTTCAGTTGCCAGGGCGCGCCGGTCAGCCCTTGCCCTACCTGGGTTATGCGCCTGGCGCCTATCTGGGGCAGATGGTGGACCTGATCCTCAAGCAATCAAACACCGCCATTCATTTCGACCGCGTTTATGAGACCGACATGGCAGAAGGCCTGAAGGCGATGGCACTGGAAGGCCATGGCATCGCCTTTTTGCCTTTTAGTGCTGTCAAGAAGGATTTAAGCGCCAGAAGACTGGTGAGTGCGGTGCCGCTGGACCTGAAAGGTCTGCAGATCACGATGGAGATACGGGTCTACCGGGAACGGCCCTTGAGCAAGGAAAGCGGCAAAGTTGGGGGTCATAGGACGGCACCATCCGCTGAGCGCGTGGCCAAGAGTGCTGCGCAAGCCTTGTGGGACTATCTGTTGGCGCAGGGCCGAAAGGATCCGACCGATGTTGTGCCGCAATAGCTCGATCCCACCGGCCGATTTGGAACCATACCGACCATGACGCAAGCCAAAGCTCTCTCCCTCACCCTGACCCGGCCCGATGACTGGCACTTGCACGTGCGTGATGGCGACGCCCTGCGCACGGTGGTGCCGCACAGCGCCTTTCAATTTGGCCGTGCCATCATCATGCCCAACCTGCGGCCACCGGTGACCACCACGCAAGCCGCGCTGGCCTACCAAGCGCGTATCCAGGCCGCGGTGCCACCCGGCGTTGAGTTCCAGCCGCTGATGACGCTCTACCTGACCGACAACTTGCCCCCCGATGAAATCAAGCGTGCGCGGGATGCCGGCGTGGTGGCGGTCAAACTGTATCCGGCCGGCGCCACCACCAACAGCGACGCAGGCGTGACCGACCTGCGCAAGACCTACAAAACGCTGGAGGCCATGCAGCGCGCGGGCCTGCTGTTGCTGCTGCACGGTGAAGTGACCGCGCCCGAGATTGACATTTTTGACCGTGAGGCGGTGTTCATTGACACGCAGTTGATCCCCTTGCGCCATGATTTTCCTGAATTGAAAATCGTGTTCGAGCACATCACCACCCGCGACGCTGCGCAGTACGTGCGGGACGCTGATCGCTTCACCGCCGCGACGCTCACCGCACATCATTTGCTCTACAACCGCAATGCCATCTTTACCGGCGGCATTCGCCCGCACTACTACTGCTTGCCGGTGTTGAAGCGGGAAGTTCACCGCCAGGCCTTGCTTGCCGCGGCCACCGGTGGTTCCAGCAAGTTCTTTCTGGGCACGGACAGTGCGCCGCATCCGGCCCACCTGAAAGAGAACGCGTCGGGCTGCGCCGGCTGCTACACGGCGCACGCCGCCATGGAGATGTATGCCGAAGCGTTTGACTCGGTCGGTGCGCTGGACAAGCTGGAGGCTTTTGCCAGTTTCAACGGCGCCGATTTCTATGGTTTGCCGCGCAACGCTGGCACCATCACGTTGAAGCGCGAGGAGTGGACGCCGCCCGAGCGTTTTACTTATGGCGACGCCGAGCTCAAGCCTTTGGGCGCGGGCGAAACGCTGCCGTGGAGGCTTGTATGAGTGCACGCGAGGCGCGACGGCCCGAACCGCAAATTGCCTTGCTGATTGACGCGGACAACTCGCCTGCCGCCAAGATCGACGCGATCCTGACCGAGCTTTCCACCTTTGGCGTGACCAACGTGCGCCGAGCCTATGGCAACTGGAAAAAGAACGAACTCAAGGGCTGGGAGGAAAAACTGCACGAGCACGCTATCCGTCCTATGCAGCAGTTTGACTATTCAAAAGGCAAGAATGCCAGCGACATGGCGATGGTGATCGATGCGCTGGAACTGCTGTACACCGATCAGCCGGATGCGTTCGGCATCGTTTCGTCGGATGCAGATTTCACGCCCCTGGTGATGCACTTGCGCGCCAAGGGGGCGGCCGTTTACGGATTTGGCGCCCAGAAAACGCCCGAGCCCTTTGTCAACGCATGCTCCCGATTCCTATATCTTGACCGTCTGGGTGCTGTCGATGGCATTGATATGCCTGTCGCGACCGCCCCCGCTGTTTCGACGGAGGTCGGCGCAGCCCCGGCCAAACTATCGCAGCCCTTGCGCGTGCCCACTGAACAACTGCGAAAAGACACCAAGCTTCTCAGCTTGCTCCGGGGCGCCGTCATTGCGTGCGAGGACGAAGATGGCTGGGCAGGGGTCGGTCCGGTGGGTACTCACATCGGCAACAAAGCCTCGTTCGACTCGCGCAACTATGGCTATGCCACACTGAGCAAGCTGTTGGCCGCAACAGGTGTCTTCGACCTGCGTGACGAAGGAACGTCCAGAGTCAGTGTGCGCGACAAGCAGCATTTTCTGGCGTTGGCCGTGACATGAACGGCCTGCCCGCTGCGGTGTCAGCGGTAGGCGACATTGACTGGACCGCACCCTGGCTCGCGCCGTGGCGGGCAGCGGGCGAGGCGCTGGCGCAGCGTGTACGAGACGGCGAACCCCAGCCCGAGGCCCTGAATCTGGCCGCGCGATCGCTGGCGCGGTTCCCGGTGCGCTTCGTGCCACAAAGCGAGCTACCCACCGGCGTGGCTTACGAGCAGCACATTTTCGACACGGGGCGCGTGCCGACACGGGACGGCTTGCACGACTTCTTCAATGGCTTGTGCTGGCTGCAGTTTCCGCTGACGAAGACGCGGCTCAACGAACTGCAGGCCGCGCAGATTGCGCACAGCGGCATCCAGCCGGTGCGCGGGCCCACGCGTGACAGCTTGACGGTGTTTGACGAGAACGCCGCCCTGCTGCAGGCGCCGGATGCGCTGTGGGACGCGCTGGTGCGCAAAGACTGGCAGCGTCTGTTTGTTGAACTGCGCCCGCTGTGGCGAGAGGCGCAGCTGCTGCTGTTCGGGCACGCCTTGCTGGAAAAGCTGGTTTCACCAAGAAAAGCGATCACAGCCCACGTCTACCGGGCGCAAGCAGCTAGTCATTTGATAGCGGACATCGATACATGGCTGGCGCAGGACCTCACGGCCGACAAGTTGGCGGCCAAGCCGTTTGCCCACTTGCCAGTGATGGGCGTGCCCGGCTGGTGCGGCGCCAACGAAGACCCGGCGTTTTATGCCGACGCCAGCGTGTTTCGCCTGCCCCAGGCCGGACCCGCCGGATCGGCCGGGGCCGCTCTTGAATGCCCGTAAACTTCATGGGCCATTGCGGCGCCAAAGTCTTGAAATCGCGCGCGGCGCCCCTAACATCCCTCCCAATGGTTCGCTGGTTTGAGCCCTCTTAGAAAGAAAAAATCATGAAACGGATACTCTTGTTTGTTTTGACCAATGTGGCGGTGGTGGCGGTGCTGGGCATCGTGGCCAGCCTGCTGGGCGTCAACCGTTACCTGACCCCGGCCGGACTCGACCTGGGTTCCTTGCTCGGCTTCGCCATGGTCATTGGCTTTGGTGGCGCCACCATCTCGCTGTTGATCAGCAAGCCGATGGCGAAATGGACCACGGGCGTGCGCATCATCACGCAGCCGCAAAACGTGGACGAAGCCTGGATTGTGGAGACCGTGCGCAAACTGGCCACCACCGCTGGCATCGGCATGCCGGAAGTCGGCATTTTTGACGGTGCGCCCAACGCTTTTGCCACCGGTGCCTTCAAGAACTCGGCGCTGGTGGCGGTGTCAACGGGCTTGCTGCAGGGCATGACGCGGGAAGAGATTGAGGCCGTGATCGGCCATGAAATCGCCCACGTGGCCAATGGCGACATGGTCACCATGGCCCTGATTCAAGGGGTGATGAACACCTTTGTCGTGTTCCTGAGCCGCGTCATCGCCTACGCCATTGACGGTTTCCTGCGCAAGGGCGACGAGCGCTCCAGCGGACCCGGCATCGGCTACATGGTGACAACGATTGTGCTGGACATCGTGCTCGGCTTTGCCGCCGCGATGGTCGTCGCCTGGTTCTCGCGCCACCGTGAATTCCGCGCCGACGCGGGTGCCGCCAAGCTGATGAACCGCAAGCAACCGATGATCAATGCCCTGGCGCGCTTGGGCGGCATGGTGCCCGCTGAACTGCCCAAGAGCATGTCGGCCATGGGCATCGCCGGTGGCATCGGCAAGCTGTTTTCAACCCACCCGCCGATCGAAGAGCGCATTGCGGCGCTGCAGAGCGCACCGCTCTGAGCCGGGCCGCATGGCACTCTCCACCTGGCTGGCGTTTTTCGCCGCTTCCTGGGCTATCAGTATCTCGCCCGGGCCGGGCGCGATTGCCTCGATGAGCGCCGGCTTGAACCATGGTTTCAAGCGCGGCTATGTCACCATTTTTGGCTTGGTGCTGGGCATCTGGACGCAACTGCTGATCGTCGGTGTGGGCCTGGGTGCACTGGTGGCGGCTTCCAGCACCGCGTTTACCGTCGTCAAGTGGCTGGGCGTGGCGTATCTGGTGTGGCTGGGCATTGCGCAGTGGCGCGCCCCGGCGCGTCCCATGGTGGCAGTGTCTGATTCCGGCATGTCGGTCAGTCAGCGCTCGATGATTTTGCGGGCCTGGATGATCAATGTGGTCAACCCCAAGGGCACCGTGTTTCTGCTGGCGGTGGTGCCGCAGTTCATGAACCTGTCACAGCCGCTGCTGCCGCAGTACCTGACCATTGGTGCCACGCTGGCGTTCACCGACATGGTGGTCATGGCGGGTTACACCGCGTTGGCAGCCAGGGTGCTGGGTGCCTTGAAAGACCCCTCCCACATTCGCGCCATGAATCGCACCTTTGGCAGTTTGTTTGTGCTGGCGGGGTCCCTGCTGGCGCTGTTCAAACGGGCCGGCTGAGGGGGCATCACGCCGACGGGACTGCGCTAGCGCCAGAGCCAGCGTCCTGATCCATGCCTGATCTTGTTCAAGCAAAGACTTCATGGGCTATTAATAGTGATAGCTAATGACGCTTATGGCACGCGGGCTAGAGCCTGATTTGTCTCTGAAGTTTTGAGCGGCAAGCCAGGGTGATGCGCGGGTGACCCATGGCTTCCAGGTTGTCAGAATGGCATTGCATTCTTTGCAGGCTGGCTGGGCGGGTGGGTCGAAGGCCGGTACCATTGACCACCTCACCACGAATTCTTGCAGGGCTCCAACATGTCTCATTCTTCGCCTTCGGTCAGCTGTCACGACGTCCTCGCCGGCAAAGCGTCCCTGGGGCCGGCCGAGGCCGAAGTGACCATCAAAGGCTGGGTGAAAACCCGCCGCGATTCCAAGGCCGGCCTGTCCTTCGTCAATGTGTCTGACGGCTCCTGCTTTCATCCGGTGCAGGTGGTGGCCCCTAACACGCTGGCCAACTACGCCGACGAGGTGCAGCGGCTCACGGCCGGCTGCGCGCTTGAAGCCACGGGCGTGATCGTGCCCTCACCGGCCAAGGGCCAGCCCTTTGAAATGCAGGCCAGCGCCATCAAGGTGGTCGGCTGGGTGGACGATCCCGACACCTACCCGATCACACCGAAGGCGCACAGCATGGAGTTCCTGCGCGAGGTCGCCCATTTGCGGCCGCGCACCAACGTGTTTGGCGCAGTGACCCGGGTGCGCCACACGATTGCGTCGGCGATTCATCGCTTCTTTGACGAGCAGGCTTTTTGCTGGGTGAACACGCCGATCATCACCACCTCGGACGCTGAAGGAGCCGGCGAGCTGTTTCGCGTCTCCACCTTGGACCTGATGAACCTGCCCAAGCGGCCCGACGGCAAGATTGATTTTTCGCAGGACTTTTTTGGCAAGGAGGCGTTCTTGACCGTGTCGGGCCAGCTCAACGTAGAGACCTACTGCATGGCGCTGTCCAAGGTCTACACCTTTGGCCCGACCTTTCGCGCCGAGAATTCCAACACCTCACGCCACCTGGCCGAATTCTGGATGATCGAGCCGGAGATCGCCTTTGCCGATCTGGCCGACGACGCCACGCTGGCCGAAGCACTGCTCAAATACATCATCACGCGGGTGCTGGCTGAGCGCGCTGACGACATGGCTTTCTTCGAGGAGCGGGTCGAAAAAGGCCTGATTGCGAAACTGGAGCACATCGTCAAATCCGAATTCGTGCGCATGGATTACACCGAGGCGATCCGCGTGCTGGAGAACACCAAAGAAAAGTTTGACTACCCGGTCAAGTGGGGCATCGACCTGCAGTCCGAGCACGAACGCTACATCGCTGAAAAGCACGTCAACGGCCCGACCGTGCTGATGAACTACCCGAAAGAGATCAAGGCGTTTTACATGCGGCTATCAAGCGATGAAAAAACGGTTGCGGCGATGGATGTGCTGGCACCCGGCATTGGCGAAATCATTGGCGGCTCGCAGCGCGAGGAGCGCCTGGACGTGCTGGACCGGCGCATGGTGGAGTGCGGGCTCGATCCGGCGCACTACGGCTGGTACCGTGACCTGCGGCGTTATGGCACGGTGCCGCACGCGGGCTTCGGCCTGGGTTTTGAGCGCACCGTTTCCTACATCACCGGCGTGTCCAATGTCCGCGATGTGATTCCGTTCCCCAGAACGCCGGGCCACGCGCGCTACTGAGCGTGACGGAGAGCTACTGAGCGCTGTGCTGGCGCCTGGCCACAGCCTCGGCCACCCGGATGCCGTCGACACCGGCCGACAAGATGCCCCCGGCATAGCCGGCGCCTTCGCCAGCTGGGTAGAGTCCGCGCGTATTGACACTCTGGAAATCGTCGCCGCGCGGCATGCGCAAGGGCGACGAGGTGCGCGTTTCCACCCCTGTCAGCACAGCGTCCGGCATGTCAAAGCCTTTGATCTTCTGCCCAAACGCCGGCAGCGCCTCGCGCAGGGCCGCAATGGCGTAATGGGGCAGGGCGGGGTGCAAGTCACCCAGTTTCACGCCCGGTTGGTAGGACGGCTGCACCGAGCCGAAGGTGCTCGATGCCTTCCCCCGAATGAACTCACCCACCAGTTGACCGGGCGCTTCGTAGTTGCTGCCACCCAGCACATAGGCCCCTGATTCAAGCTGGCGCTGCAGGTTGATGCCGGCCAGCGGATGCACAGCCTGCGCATTCGTTGCTCTTAATTCAATAGCTTCAAGTGCATACGCGGCGCCGGCTACAGCCCCAAAGGCCTGTATGAATGCGGCATCGTCCTGCGGGTAGTCCAGGGGTTCAATGGCCACCACCAGGCCGGCGTTGGCGTTGCGCTCGTTGCGCGAATACTGGCTCATGCCGTTGGTCACCACCCGGCCTGGCTCGGAGGTGGCGGCGACCACGGTGCCGCCGGGGCACATGCAGAAGCTGTACACCGCGCGGCCGTTTTGCGCGTGGTGAACCAGTTTGTAGTCGGCCGCGCCCAGGCTGGGGTGGCCAGCGTGGCGGCCCCAGCGGGCACGGTCGATCACGCTTTGCGGGTGCTCAATGCGAAAGCCGACCGAGAACGGCTTGGCATCCATCGTCACACCGCGCTCATGCAGCATGGCAAAGGTGTCGCGCGCGCTGTGGCCCAGCGCCAGCACCACCTGGTCAGCGCGTAGCTCGTAGCTTTGGCCGGTGGCCTGGTCCAACACGGTCAGGCCGCGCACCTGACGGCCTTGTGCGCTGTTCTCCACCCGCATGTCAGTGACGCGTTGTTGAAAGCGAATCTCGCCACCGAGCGTGATGATCTGTGCGCGCAGGTTTTCCACCACCTTGACCAGCTTGAAGGTGCCAATGTGTGGGTGCGCATCGACCAGAATCTCGGACGGCGCGCCGGCTTTGACGAACTCTTCCATCACTTTGCGGCCCAAATAGCGCGGGTCTTTGATCTGGCTCCACAGCTTGCCGTCGGAGAAGGTGCCGGCCCCGCCTTCGCCAAACTGCACATTGGATTCTGGGTTGAGCACATGCTTGCGCCACAGGCCCCAGGTGTCCTGGGTGCGTTCGCGCACCTTTTTTCCGCGTTCCAGCACGATCGGCTTGAAGCCCATCTGCGCCAGCAACAGCGCCGCAAAAATGCCGCAGGGGCCAAAGCCCACCACCACCGGGCGCAGTGGCAGATCGGCTGGCGCGTGGGCGACCAGGTGGTAAGCCATGTCGGGTGTCGGCTGGATGTGCGGGTTGCTGGCGTTGCGTTGCAGCAGCGACTGTTCCAGCGCCGGGTCGGCCAGCGTCACATCAACCAGGTAAACCACCCGCACTTGCGCCATGCGGGCATCAAAACTGCGTTTGAAAATCTGCCAACCGGTGACATCAGTCGCTGCCACGCCCAAGGTTTTGAGTACCAGCGCGTTGAGGCCGTCGTGCGTGTGGTCAAGCGCGAGCTTGAGTTCGGAGAGTCGGATCATGGTGCAGCGCCTTTTGGCTTGTGTTTATCAAGCAGAGGGTGCAGATTTTAAGAGCTGCGTCGGCCACGCAGTCTTGGGCCGGGAACCTCATACTGTCAAAGGCCCAGAAATCGGCCCCCAGCCCAAGCCCCCCTATTCGTTGCGGTGTCGGGGGGCTGTAAAAGCCCTTGGCTACAAATTTCACTGGCTTTTGGTGCCCATTGTGGCCGGTGAGGCTCCGCCTTGACCAGCTCCTTCGCTGCGTTTGCGGCCATTGGACTGGCCCAAGTGATCTCACATAATGGGTCAACTCCGGCCACTCGCAGAATCGCTCGATACCGGACATGGCGATCACCTACAGCCGAAATTCAGGCCAAAATTTCGGCGCACTTTGCACGCACCACTGCGCTGCCTGCAACGGAGTGATGTCTTGGTAACCATGGATCGTTCGCTGAAAGCCTATCCGGTCGACGCTGTTTGGACATGGGTGTAATGAAACGGTAGCACGGAGTCCCCTACTGCTCGACAAAGGCGCGTTCCACCACGTAGTCGCCCGGCGTGGTGGTGCTACCTTCCTTGAAGCCCTTGGCTTCGAGAATGGCCCGCATGTCTTTATTGAGGTCAGGGCTACCGCAAATCATGATGCGATCCCGAGTGGGGTCCAGCAGTGGTAAGCCCAAATCTTTGGAAATCTGGTTCGTTTCCATCAATGTGGTGATGCGCCCCTGGTGCTCGAAGGACTCGCGGGTCACCGTGGGGTAGTACAACATCTGGTTGGACACCATCTCACCCAGGATTTCATGCTGAGGCAACTCGGTCTTCAAGTACGCGTGGTAGGCCAGTTCGGAGACTTCGCGAACACCGTGCACCACAATGACTTTTTCAAAGTGCTCATAGGTTTCGGGATCGCGCGCCACGCTCAGGAACGGGGCCAATCCAGTGCCACTGCCCAGCAGGTACAGGTTTTTACCGGGCAGCAGGTAGTCAATCAACAAGGTGCCAGTGGGCTTGCGGCTTACGATAATTTTGTCGCCCACCTGGATGTGCTGCAGGCGCGAGGTGAGTGGACCATCTTGCACCTTGATGCTCAAAAACTCCAAATGCTCTTCGTAGTTGGCGCTGACGATGCTGTAGGCACGCAGTAGCGGCTTGTCATTGACCCGCAAGCCGATCATCGTGAAATGCCCGTTGGAAAAGCGCAGACTCGTGTCCCGCGTGGTGGTGAAGCTGAACAGCCGGTCTGTCCAGTGGTGAACGCTCAATACGGTTTCTTCCAGAAACGCACTCATGTTTGTGTGTGTTCGTAGGTCAGTTGTGAGAGCTTGCCGGTCCTGTCTTTCCACTCTGGTGCATCTGGCAGCGGTGCCTTGCGCGTGCTGATGCGCTTCCAGGTGGGTAGCTTGGTCAGTTCGGCGTTGAGTGCGGTCATGTGGCGTTGGTCGGCGGGCACGTCCTCTTCGGAATAGATGGCATTGACCGGACACTCGGGAATGCAGACCGCGCAGTCGATGCATTCATCGGGATCAATGGTTAGGAAATTGGGGCCCTCCAGGAAGCAATCCACGGGGCACACGTCCACGCAATCGGTGTACTTGCACCGAATGCAGCTTTCAGTCACGACGAGGGTCATGCGACGCTCCTTTCATTTGTTGGGTTGATTGCTTTTTCGAGGCGCACCGGCACGTACTTGTGCCAAGGGGTTCCTACAAACGGGTCCCTGTCGGCGGTGTTGGTCAGTTCGTTGAGCGAAACGCCCCGCCGGTCCAGCGTTCCATCGGCGCGGCGGTAGTCAATGCCGTGTCCATTGGGCAGGGACACGTGGCCGCTCTGGAGTTCGTCGGTGAGTTCAATTGGCGCTTGCACACTTCCGCGTGGCGTCGTGAGCGTGATCCAATCACCTTCGCCGCAACCCAAGGCGCCGGCATCGTGCGGATGTATGCGCAAAATTCCAAAATCACCTTTCTTGTGCCAGTCCGGATTGCGGATGGATGTATTGCTGGTGTCATTGCGCCGCTCACCGGAAGACAGGATGAACGGGTAGAGCGGGTCCTTGTGCGGTAGCTTGGAGTCCAGGCTTTCGAGCTCTGCCAGCATCTCTTCAATGCAGAGATTGACTTTGTTGTCCGGCAGGCGCACCGCCTTCCAGCTATCGGAATATTTGCTCAGGGCAAAGATGAGTAAGCACGCGGCCAACCCATCTTGACCACAGCGCAGTGGCTGTGTCTGGGAATCAAAGAGATTGAATATGCGGCTGGCCGCCAAGGGCCATGT
>NZ_JAAFHA010000127.1 GCF_010365055.1 Rhodoferax sp. | reverse complement strand
GCGACCATGGCGCCAATGTAGGTAAGCCAAATGAAGCAGTAACGGGACAGTTCGTCAGAAACATCGATGCCCGAGTTGAAACCATAGCGCAGCAGCACATTGCCGAACACCATGATCACCATAGCCACCATGCACACCACCACCAGCAATTCAAGCAGTTTGAAGAACAGATTTAATACTTTTTGCAACATAGACTCCAGAAAATAATTCGTCAGACCGCCGGATTGACCAACGCGGTACGGATTTCGGCATTGAGTCGGGTCACAATGTCCTTGGGCATGTTGGCCGGTCCGATGATGCCGCCCCAGCCCGCCGCCTTGAAGCCCGGCACCGATTCGGCAATGGTGGGAATGTCCGGGTAGTTGGGTGATCGCTGGGTGCCGGAGATGCCTAGGGCGCGCATGCGCCCCGCCTGCACGTGCGGGCCGAGCACCGGCGTGTTCTCGAGCATGAGATGGACGTCGCCGCCGATCAGATCGGTGATGGCGGCCGTCACCGCCTTGTAGCGCACATGCAGCATGGATGTCTGCGTCATCGAGCGCAGGAGCTCGCCGCCGAGCTGACCAGAGGTGCCGTTGCCCGCCGAGCCCTGCACCAGCTTGCCCGAGTTCTTCCTGGCATAGGCAATCAGCTCGGGCACAGTTTTGACCGGCAGGTTGTTGTTCACCACCAGCACGTTGACCACGCGCAGCGCACCTGAGATCAGCGTCAGGTTCTTGTCCACCTCATAGGGCACCTTGGGCATGAAGGCGCGGTTAGTGGCCAGCGACACGATGTTGCCGTAGCCCAGCGTGTAGCAGTCGGGCGTAGCACGCACCACCTCCATGGTGCCAATGACGTAGGAGGCACAGGGCTTGTTGTGGATCACGAAAGGCACGCCCATCTGCTGAGACAGCTACGTGGCCAGTGTGCGCATCAGGATCTCGGGCGCGCCCGCGGCTGCCGACGGCACGACTAGGCGAATGGGCTTGTCCGGGTACGCCGCGAAACCAGACAGCGGCAGTACCGATGTCACGGCAAGGACGAAGTTGGCCAAAAGGGATCGTTGTTGCATGGTTTTTACTCCTCTGTAAAAAAATAACTTTGACTTCAGACCAGCAATTCAATTCCACCGGCACGGCAATTCGACCTAATAATCGACGCGGGCGCCAAGGCCTCGCTCGGAGGCCAGGCGCACGGCGAGGTCGGCCACTACCAGGTCCTGCAAGGCCACACCGGTGCCATCGAAAAGAGTGATTTCCTGTGCGCTGCGCCGTCCCTCGCAGAGACCCGCGATAACCGCGCCAATGCTGCCGCGCAGGCTCTGCAGTGTGATCAGCCCGGCGTTGTAAGCATGCTGGCATTCGCCGATGGTGATGGCCTGTGCGGCTTCATCCACAAACAAGGCCGCGCTCGCCACCAGCGCCGCATCCAATTCCTGTTTGCCTTTGGTGTCGGCCCCCATGGCGCTGATATGGGTACCGGCACGGACCCAGGATTTCTCGACCAAGGCCCGCTGCGACGGCGTCACAGTGATCAGAATGTCGACATTGGCCGCCACGGCCTGGCAGTCGGTTTGCGGCGCATATTCCAGTCCCAGTTCCGCGACCGTGCGGCCGAAATTCGCGAGATTTTCCGCCGACGGATCCCAGGCATAGACTTTGCGGATCGGGCGCACGGCCAGCGTGGCACGCAACTGGTACACCGACTGGACGCCGGTGCCGAGAATACCGAGCACGCTGCTGTCCGGGCGCGACAGGTACTTGGTGGCGATAGCGCTGGCGGCGCCGGTGCGCACCCCGGTCAGGTAATTGGCGCTGACCAGGGCCGAAGCGCGACCGGTTTCCGGATCAAACAACACCGTGGAAGATTGGTGATTGGTCAGACCCCGGGCCAGGTTGTGGGGCCAGTAACCACCGGCCTTGAGGCCGAGGATGGGGGCGCTGGTGTCACAGCCGGTCTTGACGCCAAAGACGGCATCCTGATAACCCACTACTTCACGCACGACCGGGTAGTTGTGGGCAAGGCCGCGCGCCATGGCGACGAATGATTTTTCGACGGCGGCGATGACGTCCTCAACACCCACCAGGGTGCGAGCGTCCTGCTCAGAAATAATTAACATCTGGTGATCCTTTTGTTGCTGGCTTTACCAGCCGCTGAAACGCGGCCAAGTCGCGGTGATCTCATGGTTCGTCCCCAGCACGTTGTAGTGGCCGTACTGGGCTGCGGTGGAACACACATGGTTGGGCAGGATCCGCACCTGGGTGCCCACGGGCAGATGCAGCGTGCTGTCCGTCATGCCGGATCGATGCGCCATGATGCCGTGCTCCTGATTGGCGCCGACCAGAATGAAGTCGTCCAGCGGCCGGCCATCAAGGTCACAGACAACGCCATAACCCTGGTCCAACGGCTGCTTCTCGGTGCCGCGGTCGCGCGACATGGCCATCCATCCGGCATCCAAAATGGTCCAGCCTTTTTCGCGCTGATGCCCGATTACCGTGGCCAGAACCGACACGGCAATGTCGTCCATCTGGCAGACATTCAGGCCCGCCATCACCAGATCGAAGAAGACAAATACGCCGGCACGCACTTCTGTCACGCCCTCCAGATGTTCGGCGAACAGCGCGGTCGGCGTCGAGCCCATGCTGACCACCGGGCACGCCATGCCTGCCGCGCGCAGTCGCTCAGCCGCATGCACGATCGCGGCACGCTCCTGCTCGGCCATGGCGCGGATCGCGTCCACGGATCGGCAGTCGTAGGAACTTCCCGCATGGGTGAGCACGCCTTTGACCGTGATCCCGGAGCTCTCCAGGAATTGGCCGATCTCGACGAGCTCGCCGGAGTCAGGTGCAATGCCCGAACGGTGACCGTCCGAATCGATCTCGATAAGAACGTCGAAGTGCCGCTGGGCCGCCTTGGCGCGTTCGGCCAGAAACCGGGCCGCCTCCATGCTGTCCAGGAGGAGCGACAGCTGGACTCCCTTGTCTTGCAGGGACATCACATGGTCCAGTTTATTCGGTGCAATGCAGACAGCGTACAGGATGTCCTTGACCCCGTGCGCAGCAAAATACTCGGCTTCCAGCAAGGTAGAAACCGTGATCGGGCCTTGTGGTGTTTCCATGGTCCGGCGCGCCACGTCGATGGACTTATTGGTCTTGACGTGCGGTCGAAAGGAGACCCCCAGGCTGCGCAAATGGCTACGCATGCGCTCGATGTTGCGGTCCATCCGGGTCTCGTCCAGCAGCAGCGCCGGTGTTTCCAGTTGTTCCAGAATTTGTTTCGACATATCAGCTTCCTGTTCCTTGTGGTTCGCGCGCCAGCACCCGCCCCGGGCGGGTGCCGGTCGAACGGCCCTCGTGCCAGACCACGGCGCCATTGACGATCACTGTGTCGATACCGCGCGCCGGCGCGATTGGTTTTTCATAGGTGGCGACCTCGTCCACCGTGTCGGCGTCGAACAGGGTCAGGTCGGCGTAGGCGCCTTCCTTCAGCACGCCGCGGTCCTTCAGGCCAAAGTTCTTGGCCGTCAGGCCGGTCATCTTGTACACGGCCGTCTCCAGCGAAAACAGCCCGAGCAGGCGGCCATAGTGGCCCAGCACGCGCGGAAAACTGCCCCACAAGCGAGGATGCGGTGCCGCGTCGTGTGGCAGGCCGTCGGAGCCGATCATGGTCTGGTCGAACTTCAGGATGCGCTGCACGTCGGCCTCGTCCATCCTGAAGTAGATCGCGCCAGCGGGCAGCAGGCGCTGCACCGCTTCCTCCTGGGAGACGCCCATCTTTTTCGCGATGTCGGCCAGGTCCTGGCCAGCATACTCGGGCAGCGTCTTGGACCAACTGACAATGACGCGCGTGGAACTCGCCGCCCGGTCGGCCGACAGAATGGTGGAGCCGGCCGTATAGGGATAGCAGTCCAGGCAGATCGGCTGCTTGGCCATGTTCTTTTCGATGAAGGACAGGGTTTCCTCGGAGCGCCCGTAGTTCGCCTGTCCCACCAGCTTGTGGTGCGAGATCACAACCGGCACCCCGACCTCGCGGCCGATGCGAAAGCTTTCTTCCAGCGAGTCAATTACCCGGTCCGCCTCGTCGCGCATATGGGTGCAATACAGGCCCTTGAATTCCTTGAGCGGGCGGCAGATCTCGATCACTTCCTCGGTCGGCGCGGAAATCGACGGCTCGTAGAACAGGCCGGTGGAGACGCCAATGGCACCGGCGCGCATGGCCTCGTCAACCAGCGCGCGCATGGCGTTGATCTCAGTCGCACTCGCCGGCTGCGTCAGGTCGTTCATGGTGGCCACGCGCAAGGTGGTGTGTCCCACCAGCATGGCGCAGTTGGTTGCAGCCGGCTGGGCCCGCAATGCATCGAGGTAGGCGCCGAAACTGGGGAAGCGGAACCATTCGCCCTCGCCGTCCAGCAGGTTCAGCGGCGGCGTGACCGGATCGGGGATCGGGCGCGGCATCGGCGCCAGCGACACGCCGCAATTACCACCGATCACCGTAGTCACGCCCTGGCTGACCTTGGGCGCCATGTCGGGGTTGGACAGCATGAGGCGGTCGTCGTGGGTGTGAGCGTCGATGAAGCCCGGCGCCGCAATGCGACCCGCTAGATCGATTTCTACCTCGCCGCGCAGCTTTGAGAGATCGCCGACACGAGCGATGCGGTCACCACGGACGCCGATATCGCCCGTGAAACGGGGCGCGCCCGTGCCGTCGACGATGCTCGCGTTGCGAATCAGAATGTCAAAATTTTCTTGCATCAGAGGCCTTGTATTGAAAGGTCATTTATTTTCCGCAGAGTGGTGCGTTATGCATGCGACACAAAATGTTGAGGAGTTCCGGAATCATTTTTTCGCCCCCTCCCACATTCGAAGCAGTGACAAAGGTCTGATGGACCGCCTCACCGACAAAGGCGCCGACCTGAAGCTCTTCTGCCATGTGGGTAAAGTACCGGAGGTCCTTGCCCGCATTGATCAAGGAGAACAACATGCTTCCAGGCACGCCGCTGTCGAGAAAGGGCATCAGGCGTTTGAGGACTGCGCTGTCGCCCCCTCCAGTTGCCAGCACCTGGGTCAGGACTTTGCGATCGACCCCGGCCTTGCCGGCACAGGTATAGGCCTCGGCCAGCAGGGCCAGGGTGCCCAGGGAAATGTAGTTGTGCAGCAGCTTCATGCGATGGCCGGAACCCACCTCACCACCGATGTAGATATTTTCGCTATACGCTTCAATTAGCGGACGGACCTCTGCCAGCGTGGCGGCATCGCCGCCGAGCATGGTATTGACACAGCCATCTTCGGCATGCTGCGAGGTCCGGGTCATCGGGGCATCGACATAACGCCCGCCTCGCGCCTGCACCGCTGCCGCTACTTTGACCGTTGACACCGGGTCGGCCGTCGTGCCGTCCACAACAATGCTTCCCGCCCTCAAGCCGTCCAGAAGTCCCTGTGCACCGTAGACACACGCCTCGACCTGGGGCGATCCGGTGACGCACATGAACACGACATCGGCCGCAGCCGCCACCTCTTTGGGCGTTGCCACCGTTTGCGCCCCCATTTTTATCAAGTCGTCCACAGGCTGGTTGCCCTGATGGTCAAGCAGGGTCATGGTATGCCCCTGCTTGAGCAAATTTTTCGCCAAGCCATGGCCCATCAGACCCACACCAATAAATCCAAGTTTTCTTTTGCCAGACATGTCCATTCCTTTCATAGTGTCGTTTCCAATCCGTTCGCAAACTCGGGATGTTCGTGATCGAGCTTGCGATGCAGCGCATCAGGATGCGGCCGTGCCCAGTGCTCGCGTTCATGGCCGAACTGCTTCACCTTTTTTTGCAACGTGGTCCGGGACCAGCCGGCCGTTATCTCTATCTTTCATTGGGCATGTTGACCGGCCCGATAATGCCGCCCCAGGCCACCACCTCGAAGCGCGGCACACCCGATTCGGTAATGGTGGGAATGTCAGGGTAGGTGGGCGAGCGCTGGCTGGACGAAATACCCAAGGCACGCACCCGGCCCGCCTGAGCATGCGGGCCGGCCACCGGCGTGTTGACCATCATGAGCTGAACGCTGTCGCCGATCAGGTCGGTCACGCCAGCCGTCACCTCCCGGCAGGGGACGTGCAGCATGTAGGTGCCGGTCATGGACTTGAAGAGCTCCACCCCCAGATGGGCGGTCGTGCCATTGCCGTCCGAGGCAAAGGCCAGCTGGCCCGGATTATTCTTCGCATAGGCGATCAGCTCGGGCACGGTTTTGACCGACAGGCTGTTGTTCACGATCATCAGGTTGGCCAGACGCAGCGTGTTCGAGATCAGCGTCAGGTCCTTGTCCACGTCGTAAGGCACGTTGGCCAGAAGCGAGCGGTTGGTGGCCAAAGAGACGACGTTGCCATAGGCCAGCGTATAGCCGTCGGCCGGAGATTTGGCCAGGTCCATGGTGCCAATCGTGTACGACCCACCGGGCTTGTTGTCGATCACTAAAGGGACGCCCATCTGCTGCGACAACTGCAAGGCCAATGTGCGCATCAGCACATCTGGCGCGCCGCCTGCGGCCGACGGCACGATCAGGCGGATCGGCTTGTCGGGATAGGCTGCCAGGCCCGGTAACGACACAGTCGCTAGCGCGGCAACGACAAGAGTGAGCAGACGAAATCGTTGACGCATGGCACGGACCTCCAAGAATGTTGAATCAACGGGCCACAAACCATCACCCGAAAAATCATTCTATGTCCGGCATTCAAAAAAGAAAACTTATCAAAACTACATCTATAGTTTACTTTTCCTTATGAATGCCGAGCGACTGCCGCGCTCCGAATCGTGACGATGATAAACTTTACTTCCGTGCCGCCTGCCGCGCAATCCTGTTTTATCGCCGCCATGGCGGCACTGGCTTGAAGCGGGCTTGCAGGAAGGCCAGAAACAGCTTCACGCGCGCCGCCATTCCGTTGCGCCGGTCCACCAGCGCGACAATGTCGGCATCAGGCAGGCGCCAGTCTTTCAGCACGCGCACCAGCCGGCCTGCGCCTAGGCTTTCGGCCACGTCCCATTCGGAGCGCATGATCAGTCCCTTGCCCCCGAGCGCCCACTGCCGGACCACGTCGCCATCATTGCTGCTCATGATCGCCGGCACCCGGACCGAGACATCGTTGCTATTCTTCCTGAAGCGCCACAGGGTCACGTCTTCCTGATTCTCGCGCAGCACAATGCAATCGTGCGCGGCCAGCTCCTGCGGCTCGCGCGGCGCCGGGTGACGGGCCAGGTAGTCGGGCGCGGCGCAAACGAAGCGCGCATTGGGCGCGATCGGATAGGCGACCATACTCGAATCTGTGAGGTCGCCGATGTGCACGATCATATCGAATCGATTCGCATCGGCGTCCGGCACCACGTCGCTGAGAGACAAGGAAACCATCAGCCGGGGATGCAGAGTATGGAAGTCGGCAATGGCGGGTGCCAAGTGGTGGCGGCCAAAACCCAAGGGACCGCAGACATGCAGCGTCCCCGCAACCTCACCCGAGCGCGCGCGCAGCGTATCGATCAGGTTATCGAGATCTGCGAGCAGGCCAACTGCGCCCGCATAAAACAACTCACCCTCGTCGGTGAGGCTGAAGCGCCGGGTGGTGCGGTGGATCAGGTGCAGGCCCAGGCGGGCCTCGAGTTGGCGCAGGCGCTGCGACACTGCCGACGCCGTCACGTCCATGCGCCGGGCCGCCTCGGCCAGAGAACCGCCCTCGGTGACCGCCACGAAGAAGCGCAGGTCGGTGATGTCGTTCGACATTATTTGACTATTTTCTTACGTCAATCGTAAGTGTCTTTAAGTCATGAAATGGCGTTCGCGCAAGCAGAAGAGGGGTGTGCTCCGCCGACTCAAGCTGTGGCTTGCCGATATTGGGCACCACCGTGCTTTTGCCGCAGCCACTGACACCCATGACAACAAAAATATTGGAACGCATCACAGTCACCTTTTCTCCTATGCACAAGCGCTCAAT
>NZ_JAAFHA010000022.1 GCF_010365055.1 Rhodoferax sp. | reverse complement strand
GTTGCCAAAAACGTCGCCCGACATGTCGCCAATACCGACGACGGTGAACGGTGTGGTTTGCGTGTTGACCGACAAGGCGCGGAAATGCCGCTTGACAGACTCCCAGGCGCCGCGCGCCGTGATGCCCATTTTTTTGTGGTCGTACCCGACCGAGCCACCCGACGCAAAGGCGTCGCCCAGCCAGTAGCCATACTCGGCCGACACGCTGTTGGCAATGTCCGAAAACGAGGCAGTGCCTTTGTCGGCCGCCACCACCAGATACGGGTCATCCGGGTCATGACGAACCACCTTGGTCGGTGGCACCACCTGGCCTTGCACCAGGTTGTCGGTCACGTCCAGCATGCCCGATAGCAGAAGTTTGTAGCAGGCGATACCCTCGGCCCTGTAAGCATCACGGTCACTGGCAGGTGGCGCCTTCTTCAGAACAAAACCGCCCTTGGAGCCCACCGGCACGATGACGGTGTTTTTCACGTGCTGGGCTTTGACCAAACCCAATATCTCGGTGCGGAAGTCTTCCGGCCGGTCTGACCAGCGAAGGCCGCCGCGGGCGACTTTGCCAAGGCGTAAGTGCAGGGCCTCCACGCGCGGCGAACAGACCCAGATTTCGAACAAGGGCTTGGGCTCGGGCACACCCGGCAACTCCCGCGGATTGAGCTTGAAGCTCAGGTAGGGCTTGCCGACACCGGCTTGCGTGGTTTGCCACGCGTTGGTGCGCAGGGTGGCCATCACGCTGGCATAGAACTGACGCAGAATTCGGTCTTCATCCAGGCTCGCGACGCCGCTCAGGAGAGCTTCAATGCGTTGGCCAATTCGCTGCTGCACATCGCTGCGATCCGCCTCGCGCGACGGGTCAAAACGGACCTCAAACAACGCGCTGATTTCCTGCGAGATCAGGGCATTCTTGTACAAGGTCGCTTCGATGTAGCTCTGACTGAAAGCAAACCCCAACTGCTTGAAGTAGCGCGTGTAGGCGCGCAGCACAGCAATGGCGCGGGCGTCCAGACTGGTGTTGAGAACGAGCTTGTTCAGGTCGTCACTTTCCACCTCGCCCTTCCAGGCTTGAACAAACAGCTCCTCAAAGCGGGATTTGATGACGGAAAGCTCGGTGCCGGTCGGCAACTGAAGCCCCAAATCATGAATCCAGAACACTTCACTCTCCCCCCCGTGGCCATGGCCGCTGCTGACACGGTAGGGCTGTTCGTCCAACACGCGCGCGCCCATGCGTTCCAGCACCGGTAGGGAATCAGACAAAGCGACTTTGGAGATGGTGTAAATCTTGAAACGCAGCAGGCCTGCTGCAGCGTCCAGCGGACGGTACAACTTGACGGCCAGCGGCGAACTGGTCGTCAAGGCGGCCAGCGCCTGCCCATCTTCAGCCCCAGCCTGGGTCGAAAAATCTTCACGGTAAGCGGTGGGGAAGGCATTGGCAAAGCGATGCGCCAGCGTCAAGCCTGCGCCCTCGCCATGGGTATGCAGCAGCTCTTGCGTGCAATCATCTTCCCAGCGCTGCGCCAGCCGGGCAATGCGCGATTCAAGGGTACGCAGGTCAAGATCTTTGGGCACCTGCTCCTTGGCCCGCACCAGGTAGTGGATGCGCGCCATCGGGCTGTCGGTGAGCATCGGCGTGAACTCAATCGACTGTCCGTCCAGGGCGCTGGTCAACTCCTGACCAATCTTGACGCGCAACTCGGTGTTATAGCGGTCACGTGGCACAAATACTTGCACCGAGGTAAAGCGCCCAAACGGGTCATTGCGCAGGAACACGCGCGTGCGCTGGCGCTCCTGCAACCGCAAAATGCCAATCGCATGCTCAGCGAGCGTGGCGGCATCGGTCTGGAACAACTCATCGCGCGGGTAGGCATCCAGAATCGACTGCAGCGACTTGGCGGCATGGCTGTCGGGCACCACGCCCGCGGCGGCAGTCACCTCGGCGGCGCGACGGCGCACTTGCGGAATGTCGCTGACAGGCGCCGAGTAGGCAGTGGAGGTATACAAACCCAGAAACCGCGCCTCGCCCACCACCTGACCCGCAGCATCAAAGCGCTTGACGCCGATGTAGTCCAGCCAGGCGGGGCGATGCACGGTGGCGCGCGTCATGGCCTTGGTAATGAGTACCAGTTGGTCGGAGTCGAGAAAAGCCACGGCATCGGCTGGAAGTTCACTGACCGGCGTGTGAACCTCTCCACGCAGCACGCCCAGGCCAGATTCGGGAATGGCAACCAGAGTCACGGCATCGACATCACGCACCACCCTGTAGTCACGTGCCCCCAGAAAGGTGAAGTGTTTGGCTTCGAGCCAGCGCAAGAACTCAACGCCTTCTTGCTGATTGACAGATGACAGCGGCGACTGTGCCGAGGCATCGGCCAAGGCTTGCAGCCGACTGAGCATCGGTCGCCAGTCCTGCACAGCAGCACGCACATCACCGAGGATGCGCGCCAACTCGCTCGCCATTGCGGCACGATCGGCCTCACTCACAATGCGGTCGCATTCCACCAGAATGAACGACGCCATCGGGCTGGCAGGCTCGCCGTTGTGCGCTGCGTTGGCGGTCTTGATCAAGTGGCCTTGTTGATCGCGTTGCACACTGAGCAGCGGATGCACAATCCAGTGCGCGGTACGGCCGCTGCGGTTGACGGCCATGGTGACAGAATCGACCAAAAAAGGCATGTCGTCGTGAACAATCTGAATGGCGGTGTGCTCGCTCACATAGCCATCTTCCGCCAGGGTCGGATTGAATACGCGAATCCTGGCACCTTGCGGTGCGCACGGACTGTCCGCCAAGCGCCAGTGCGCGTTGGCAATAGCAAACAAAGTCGCCGGCCCACGGGCCTGTATCTCATCCGGGTCAGCGCTCTCGAAATAAGCCAATACGAAATCAGCGAGCCGGTCGGCAGCAGGCCCAGCATGCTCCTGGGTATAGGTCAGCAGCTCGGTAAGCGCAGGATGGATCATGGTATCTCCGGTTGAACTTTGGTGATCCAAATTCTAGGCCTGCAGGCCTGAGTTGAGTCATCTTTGGTCACTGGCTCATGGCGTTATGCAAGAGTCGCATCACCCCGGCCCGCCAACGATGCAACAAGCCAACGCTACTGCAACTGACCCTTGAGGGCGACCGGCAGCGACAAGGGCATCACAGCAATGCCTTCCTCAATGAGTGACTCGGTTTCGGCGCGAGTGGCCTGGCCGCGAATGCCGCGCTCCTTGGCCTCGCCGTAATATATCTTGCGTGCTTCCTCGGCAAAACTGTCGCCGACGTCATCGGTGTTGGCCACAATGCGGCGGGCGAGCGCCATCCAGGCAAGTTGCATTTCTTGCTCTGCGCCATCCGGCCGGGCGGCGTCCACCGCTGGTAATGGCTCGCCGCGACCACTGCCCAAGTTGAGGCGCGGTGCGCTCAGCCGCTTGCTGATCGATCCGTCGCCACAGACGGGGCACTCAACCAGGGCCCGCTCGCGCTGATCCAGGAAGTCATCTTCGGATGCGAACCAGCCTTCGAAAACATGCTGGTTACGACACTGAAGGTTCAAAACTCTCATGGCGCCATTATCCAGCGCGAACCGGCACCGCCGCTGGATGCCAGTTTAAAACCCAGGCACCAGACAGAACGTTCTGCAACCACAAGGCCGCCGTCAGGGTTTTGCCGTCCGTGATCGTGCCATCCCGGCACCATTGCAGCAACTCTGTCGGGCTGGCTGTAAACACATCCAGAAACTCACCTTGATCGAGTTGTCGCTCGCCAGACGTCAAACCGCGCGCAAACCAGATATCGATGAATTCCGTTGAGTAAGAAACGACCGGGTGCAGTACACCCGCCCTCGCCCACTCGGACGCCGTAAAGCCGGTTTCTTCCAGAAGCTCGCGCTGGGCGCAAAGTTGAAGGTCTTCACCTGAATCGAGCTTGCCCGCGGGAAACTCGACCATCACCTGGCCTACCGGGTAGCGAAACTGGCGCTCAAGCACGACTCTGATTCCACCCCCTGCATCTTCAAGAAGAGGAACGATCATGACGGCGCCAGGATGCACAATATATTCGCGAGTGGCTGTCCCCCCATCGGGAAGTTTGACAGTATCGCGAAACGCGTGAAGAAAATGGCCTTTGACCAGCTCTTCACTGCTGAGTTTCTCTTCGACTAAATGGCGATGATCCATGACAGGTCGCAAGACTTGATCGCGCCAATCAAGAGGCAATATACGCCAGCACTGCGCACAGTTTGCGAGTGGCGAGACTCGATCTGCTCAATTCCAGCAGGCAGATCTGACGCCAAGCCCTTTATCAGGTGCCCAGCATTTGGACGACCGCGTTGGCGCACAAAGTCATAAGGCCACCGGGCAGAAGACCCAGCAACAGCAACAGTGCGCCATTCAGGGTCAACACAGCGCGAACGTCCAGCGGAGCCGATACGATGTTGGTCGACGTTGGCTTGTCGAAGTACATCACTTTGATCACACGCAAGTAATAGAAGGCACCAATCAATGACATCATGACGGCGAACACGGCAAGACCGATGTTAAAGGCGCCACCGGAAGCCACCAAGGCCTGTAACACCGAAAGTTTGGCGTAAAACCCAACCATGGGCGGGATGCCAGCCAACGACAAAAGACAAACAGCCATCACGCCAGCATAAAGCGGGCTGCGCTCGTTCAGTCCGGCCAGATCAGCGATCTCTTCACTCTCGAAACCGTCACGAGCAAGCAACAGGATGACCCCAAAACTTGCCAGCGTTGTCAGCACATAAGTGATGACATAGAACATGGACGAGCTATACGCATTGGCGGCATAGTGAATATCACCATTCACCACACCCGACATCAAACCCAGCAAAACAAAACCCATGTGAGAAATGGTTGAGTACGCCAGCATGCGCTTGAGATTGGTCTGTGCAATGGCCGCCAGATTACCAATCAGCAGCGAACCAACTGACAAAACCATCAACATCTGTTGCCAATCAATCGCCAAGGGCAACATACCCTCAACCAATAACCGAATGCAGATGGCAAACGCCGCCAGCTTGGGAGCGCCGCCTATCAGCAGGGTCACGGCAGTAGGTGCGCCCTGGTAAACGTCAGGGATCCACATATGAAAGGGAACCACACCAAGCTTGAAAGCCAGACCGGACACCACAAACACCAAGCCGAACACCAAAACCTGATGCTTGATTTGGCCTGAATTGATCGCCTTGAACACCGCATTCACATCGAGCGACCCAGTGGCGCCGTACATCATTGACAGCCCATAAAGCAGAAAGCCCGACGCCAGCGCGCCCAACACGAAATACTTCATGGCTGCTTCAGTAGCAGTGCCATTGTCACGCCGCAAGGCTACCAGCGCGTAGCTCGACAACGTCAGCAACTCAAGCCCCAAGTAGATGACAAGAAAGTTATTGCCGGAGATCATGACAAACATGCCCAGCAGACTAAACATACTCAAGGAGAACATCTCACCGCCGCGTAACATGTCACGATCGCCCGCATAGGGTCGGCCATAAACCAAGGTCACCATCATGGCAATGGAGGCAAAGCATTTGAGCCAGTTGCCCATCGGGTCGCTAACGACCATGTTATTAAAGCCATAAACGGTCACACCGCCAACGGCATAACTCGCCTGCAACGCAGCAACGATGGCCAGTGTCAGCAGGGACAGCACGTAGGTCTGCGTGCGCCGTGGACTTTTCACGCCAAGATCGGCCAGCGCGATGACGCAAGCCATGATGAGCAGGATGATTTCGGGATAAACCGAAATCCAACTGAGTTTGTCGATCATGTTCTATCTCTTAATTCAATTTGGTCGATTCAGACTGATCAAATCAGCTTGGACAGCGCTACGTGCTTGAGCAACTCCATCACCGATGCATCCATCACATCGGTAAATGGTTTCGGATAGACACCCATATACAGGACCGCGATTGCCAGCAGGGTCAGCATCAAGAATTCGCGACTGTTAATGTCTTTCAAGGCCTTGACGTGATCATTGGTGACCGGGCCGAGGTAAACGCGCTTGAACATCCACAGGGTGTACGCTGCGCCAAAAATGAGCGCACTGGCAGCGCCAAAGCCTAACCAGAAGTTGGCCTTCACGGCGCCCAGGATCACCATCCACTCGCCAACAAAACCGGCCGTGCCAGGCAAACCGCAATTCGCCATTGCAAACAGCAGAGCAAAGGCCGTGAACTTGGGCATCTTATTGACCACGCCACCGTAACTGGCGATCTCACGCGAATGAACCCGGTCATACAGCACACCGATCGACAGAAACATGGCAGCCGACACAAAACCGTGCGCAATCATCTGCACCACGCCGCCTGACACGCCCAGGTCATTGAAGATGAAAAAGCCCAGGGTCACAAACCCCATATGTGCAACAGAAGAATAGGCCACCAGCTTCTTCATATCCTTTTGCACTAACGCCACCAGACCGACATAAACGACAGCGATCAACGACAAAGCGATCATCAACCAGGCCCATTCCCGCGCGGCATCCGGCGCAATCGGCAATGAAAATCGCAAAAAGCCGTAGGCACCGAGCTTGAGCATGATCGCCGCCAGCACCGCCGACCCGCCGGTTGGCGCCTCCACGTGCACATCCGGCAACCACGTGTGGACCGGCCACATCGGCACTTTGACAGCGAATGCAGAAAGAAACGCAAAGAACAACATGGTCTGCGCCGTGCCACTCAGCGGCAGTTGGTGCCACGTCGCCAAATCAAAACTGCCACCTGACTTGGTGTACAGGAAGATCAAGGCAATCAGCATCAGCAGTGAGCCAAGCAAGGTATACAAGAAGAACTTGAACGCTGCGTAAATCTTGTTCGGTCCGCCCCAGATGCCAATGATTAAATACATCGGGACCAGCGTTGCTTCAAAGAACACATAAAAAAGCATGCCATCGAGCGCACAAAACACACCAATCATCAAGCCGCTCAAAATGAGGAAGGCGCCCATGTATTGGTTGACGCGCCGGGTAATTGATTCCCAACTGGCAATGATGACCACAACATTGATAAATGCCGTCAGCAATACAAACCAGATTGAAATCCCGTCAACACCCAGGTGATAGTTGACATTGAAGCGCTCGATCCAAGGCGCCTTCTCAACGAACTGCATGGCAGCCGTGCCAAGTTTGAAACCGCCATACAAGGGCAAGGTGACAAGAAAACTGACAATGGCGCCGATCAGTGCGATCCAGCGCACGGTGCGCGCCTGATCATCTCGACCAAGTGCCAGCAGCACGACACCAAAAACAATTGGTGTCCAAATAGCCAGGCTCAACAATCCCATTTTTCTTATTCTCCTACTTGAGCCAGACGAAATACGTCATCAGCACAAAAACACCCAAGATCATGACCAGCGCATAGTGATACAGATAACCTGTCTGCACCCTCCGAATCACGCCGGATACCCAAGCGACCCCTTTCCAAGAGCCATTGACAATCGCACCGTCAATCAGGGCTTCATCGCCACCCTTCCACAAGCCGGTGCCCAGAGCCCGCATAGCACGAGCCAAAATATTTTCATTGAACCAGTCCAAGTAATATTTATTTTCAAGCAGCGTGTATATTGGCTGGAAGCGGCGTTTGATGGCCGCGGGCAATGCAGGATTGACCAGGTACATGTAGTAGGCGCTGGCCACCCCTGCCAGGGCAAGCCAGAATGGCATGGTCCTGAGCGCATGCAAAGCCATTTGCACGGGTCCGTGGAACGCTTTGGCCAGCTCCTCCATGGCAGCGTGCTTCTCCGCATCAATAAAGATGGCATCCTTGAAAAAATCACCAAACAACATGGGCTGAATGGTCATGAAGCCAATCACCACCGAGGGGATCGCCAGCAGGATCAGTGGCACCGTCACCACCCACGGTGACTCATGCGGATCGTGATGTTCGTTGTGGTGACCATGATGGTGAGCCTCTGGGTTCTGATCGAAACGCTCCTTGCCGTGGAACACCAAGAAATACAATCGGAAGGAATAAAATGCTGTCACAAAGACACTGGCCAACACCGCAAACGAGGCGAAGCCCGCACCGGGGAGATGACTCTCCAGCACCGCTTCAATAATGCTGTCCTTGGAATAAAAACCTGCAAAGAAGGGCGTGCCAATGAGGGCCAGCGATCCCAGTAGCGTAGTAATCCAGGTTACTGGCATGTACTTGCGTACCCCACCCATCCAACGGATGTCCTGGTTATGGTGCATGCCCATGATCACCGAACCCGCAGCCAAGAACAACAGTGCCTTGAAGAACGCGTGCGTCATCAAGTGAAAGACCGCCGCGGAATAGGCAGACGCCCCAAGCGCCACCGTCATGTAGCCAAGCTGAGACAGCGTTGAATACGCCACCACACGTTTGATGTCGTTCTGGATGACACCCAAAAACCCCATGAACAAGGCCGTGATGGAACCGATCACCATGACGAAGTTGAGCGCCGTGTCGCTGAGTTCAAACAGGGGTGACATACGCGCCACCATGAAAATGCCAGCTGTCACCATCGTCGCCGCGTGGATCAACGCCGAGATTGGAGTGGGACCTTCCATGGAATCTGGCAACCAAACGTGCAACGGAAACTGGGCCGATTTACCCATGGCGCCAATAAACAGGCAAATACAGATGACTGTAATGAGCATCCAGTTTGTGCCTGGGAAATTCAGTTTTGCCAAGTCATCCGCGCGGGCGAATGCTTCTGTGTAGTTCAGTGTTCCTGCGAAAGCAACAATCAATCCAATTCCAAGGATGAAGCCAAAGTCACCGACTCGATTGACCAGAAACGCCTTCATGTTCGCAAATATGGCAGTCGGTTTGTTGAACCAAAACCCGATCAACAAATAAGACATCAAGCCGACTGCCTCCCAGCCAAAGAAAAGCTGCAGCATGTTGTTGCTCATGACCAGCATCAGCATGGAAAAGGTGAACAGCGAGATATAGGCAAAGAAACGGTTATAGCCTTCGTCCTCTTCCATATAGCCGATGGTATAGATGTGGACCATCAAGGACACAAATGTCACCACGCACATCATCATGGCGGTCAGGCCATCAACGAGGAAGCCGATCTCCATTTTGAGTCCGCCCACCACCATCCAGGTATAGATAGTCTCATTGAAGCGGGCGCCGTCAATTGCCACGCTCTTGAGCGTCAGCGCAGAGAGAACAAATGCCAGTAACACGCCCAGAATGGTCAGCGAATGCGACATGCGACGACCGATCCAGTTGCCGCCGAACTTGGTACCAAGAACACCGGCCAGAACGGCACCGACCAACGGCGCCAGTGGCACCGCCAGAAGCGTTGAAGCGGAAAGGGTTTGACTCATCTTATTAACCCTTGAGCGTATTAAGTTCATCCACATTGATGCTTGACTTGTTGCGGAACAACAGCACCAAAATGGCTAGACCGATTGCTGACTCAGCAGCAGCAACAGTCAGGATAAAAAACACAAATATTTGCCCATGCATGTCTCCCAAATAGTAGGAGAAAGCCACGAAATTGGTATTGACCGCCAGCAGCATCAGTTCGATCGCCATCAACAGAACAATTAAATTTTTCCGATTAAGAAAAATACCAATCACTGACAGCGCAAACAACATGGCGCCGAGCGACAGAAAATGTCCAAGGGTTAGAGTCATTCCTTTTTCTCCGCATTCATACTTGCCGCGTCGTCCATCAGCGCCACCTTGGTGGCGTCCATCTTGAGCACGACCATCCGATCTTTGGCTTTCACCCGCACTTGGACGGATGGGCTCATCTGCTTGCTGTCCTTGCGCTGGCGCAAGGTCAACGCAATAGCTGCAATCATCGCCACCAGGAGAATCGCTCCAGCAATTTCGAGTGGGTAGACATATTGGCTGTAAAGAATCTTGCCAAGTTCACGGGTATTGGATAACTCAACACCTGCCTGACCGATTGCGACGGCGCCTTGCGGCTCATCCATGACGCGAAATCCACCCATTAATACCGCAGCCATCTCAAGCGCAATAACGACGCCGACCATGGCTGCTAACGGGAAATGTTTCCAAAAGCCTTCGCGCAAACCATCCACTTTGATGTCCAGCATCATCACCACAAAAAGGAACAGCACCATCACGGCCCCGACATACACCAAAACCAGCGCAATCGCCAAAAATTCAGCCTTGAGCAACAGCCAAATTGCCGCCGCCTGAAAAAATGCCAGTACAAGGTACAAAACGGCGTACACCGGATTGCGAGAAGTAATAACTCGGAAGGCGGCAAATAGCAGCACGATCGAGAAAAAATAGAAAAAACCCGTCTTGACGTCCATGTGTCGTTACTTTTTTCCGGTGTTCAAAAGGTGAGAGCTGCGCATGAGGTGGCTAGCGGTATTTCGCATCAGCCGCCCGGGCTGCCGCAATCTGGGGTTCGTAGCGGTCGCCCACCGCCAGCAGCATGTCCTTCGTGAAATAGAGGTCGCTACGGGATTCGCCGTGGTACTCAAGGATCGAGGTTTCCACAATAGAGTCGACCGGGCAGCTCTCTTCACAAAATCCACAGAAGATGCACTTATTCAAATCAATGTCGTAGCGCGTCGTTCTCCGCGAGCCATCGGCGCGAACCTCTGATTCGATGGTGATCGCCATCGCTGGACAAATAGCTTCACACAGCTTGCAGGCAATGCAACGCTCTTCACCATTTTCGTAACGGCGTAGCGCATGCAGCCCCCGAAATCTGGGCGACAGGGGTGTCTTTTCTTCAGGGTATTCAAGGGTAATCTTGCTGCGAAACGCATATTTGCCGGTCAGCGCAAGGCCTTTGAACAACTCGCCCAGCATGAAACTGGATAAGAAATCTTTCAACGAGAATCCACTCTCGTTTGCGGTTTCAATAGCACTTGAAGTAGGGGTAGACATATACAACTCGAATTACTTCCAAATGTTCCATGAGGTTTGCATCCATCCCCCAACAACAACCAGCCAAACAAGGGTTACCGGAATAAATATCTTCCAACCCAGGCGCATGATTTGGTCATAACGAAATCTCGGAAACGAAACCCTTACCCAGACAAACATAGTCACCACAAAGAACGACTTAAGGCCCAGCCAGATCCATCCCGGAATCCAGTTGAATAAGATGCTATCGATCGGCGACAACCACCCGCCGAGGAACATGATTGTGGCCAAAACCGAAACCAGCCATATATTGGCGTACTCTGCCATCTGGAACATCGCCCAGGACATACCAGAGTATTCGACCATGTGTCCAGCCACAATTTCGGACTCGCCCTCAATCACGTCGAAAGGAAGGCGATTGGTTTCTGCCAGACCAGAAACAAAATAGACCACGAAGATTGGCAACAGCGGCAACCAGTTCCATGACAGGAAGTTAAGACCAATCTCTGCAAAGTAACCCTTGCCTTGACCGGTGACAATATCTGTCATATTCAGACTGGCCGATACCATCAACACCACCACAAAGCAGAAACCCATCGCAATCTCATAGCTCACCATCTGGGACGATGCGCGCAACGCACCCAAAAATGGGTACTTGGAATTCGAAGACCATCCGGAGATGATCACGCCGTACACTTCCATTGAGGTGATCGCCATCAGGAATAGCAAACCAGCATTGATATTGGCTAACGCGATGTCCGGGCCAAATGGAATCACGGCCCATGCCGCCATCGCTGGCATCACGGTCATGACCGGACCCATGTAAAACAAGAATTTTTCTGCCGCCGCAGGTCTGAGCACTTCCTTGCCCATCAACTTCAGAGCATCCGCAATGGGTTGCAACAAACCCCAAGGCCCCACCCGGTTTGGACCCATGCGAATTTGGGCCCAAGCCAGTAATTTGCGTTCCCACAGGGTGGTGTAGGTCACAGCGCCCATGACGATCATCAAGACCAGCGTCACCTTGATCAGAGCCCAAACCACTGGCCAGCCAATTGCGGCCCACCAAGGAGCTGCCAGCAGCCCTTCCCCGAAAGCGAAAATGGTGTCGATCATGCTGCCACCTCCTGCACCATATCATGTGGTTTGGCGTCAGCCGTGAGTTGCAAGCTGGTCGCACGACGCACAATCCCATCCAGCTCATAGATTCCGACAAACGTCGGTGCTACTGCAGCAGGCGTGAGGTCAGCAACAGCTTGCGTTGTATTGTTCAAGATTGCATGAGACAAAAGGACCTCGCCTTCAACTGGCAATCCAGGTACACGACTGAGCACATCTTGCGATGACTCGAACTCAAAATCTGGAACCTCAAGCAAGTTGGCCAATACTCGCAATACCTTCCAGGCCGGGCGGGCTTCGCCCAAGGGCTTAACGACCGCATGAAAGCTCTGAACGCGCCCCTCGGCATTGACAAAGGTGCCTGATGTTTCGGTGAACGGCGCAATCGGTAATAGGACATCACTGAAAGCCATATTGACTTTGAACGGACTCAGCGTAACCACCATCTCTGCCTTGGACAAACCACTTAGAGCCAAGGTGGCTGCGGCTGAATCAAATTCGGGTTCGTTGTTTAACAGAAATACCGCTTTCAGATCACCACGAAGCATTTGCCCAGCATTCAGACCATTTGGTCCGGGCAGGGCGCCCGCGACTTGGACACCCACCGTGTTTGCGGCCTCCGTCAAGTAGCCAACCGTAGCGCCAGTTTGGGTACCAATCCAGTTGGCGAGCGCCAACAGGCTTGAAGCCCTGGCATGATGCGCGGCCGAATTACCCAACAAAACCGCTTTGCGCTCGCCACTCAGCAAGGATTGGGCGATGGCTTTGGCTGCGTCGTCAGCATTGCCGGACACGGGCGACTCAACGCCTTTCTCGGCAGCGACGGCCGCGGCCACATCGGCCAGTGCCTGCACCCAGTTACGAGCGTCACGCTGCATCGTATTGGCTACAGGCATCGCCCAGTCTTCTGCTTTAGAAACAATAGCATTCACTGCACACCCCTTGCGGGCAGCTTGGCGAATCCGTTGGGCGAACAACGGGTGATCCTTGCGCAGACTGGACCCCACTACCAGCACACGCTGGAGATCGGACAAGGACGCAATGGAGGTGCCCAGATAGCGCACGCCTTCAGATGTAGGGAATTCAGAGTTGCGCAAGCGGTAGTCCACGTTCTCGCTACCCAGGCCGCGCATCAAAGCACTCGCCAGAAACGACTCTTCCAGGGTACTGTGCGGGCTGACCAAGGTGCCAATGCTTTGGGCGCCATGTTCTGCCTTGATCTGTTTCAGCCCATTGGCAACATATTCCAACGCAGTTTGCCAATCAACAGAATTCCAGACCCCACCTTGCTTAAGCATCGGGGTGGTCAGACGTTCGTCGCCATTCAATGCCTCATAGGAAAAACGGTCACGGTCTGCAATCCAGCACTCGTTGACCGCTTCATTTTCAAAGGGCACGACGCGCATGACTTTGTTGTTTTTGACCTGCACAATCAGATTCGCACCAGTGGAATCGTGCGGGCTGACGGACTTGCGACGCGACAATTCCCAAGTGCGGGCGCTGTAGCGAAATGGCTTGCTCGTCAGGGCTCCGACCGGGCAAATGTCAATCATGTTGCCGGAAAGTTCGGAGTCAATCGAGTGGCCAATAAAAGTTTCAATCTCTGCATGTTCACCGCGATGCGACATGCCCAACTCCATGACGCCGGCCACCTCTTGCCCAAAGCGAACACATCGGGTGCAATGAATGCAGCGACTCATCTCCTGCATGGAAATCAGGGGGCCAACATCTTTGACCGCCACTACACGCTTCTCTTCTTCGTAACGCGAAGAAGAAGCGCCATAGCCTACTGCGAGATCCTGCAATTGACACTCACCGCCCTGGTCACAAATGGGGCAATCCAGCGGGTGGTTGATCAGCAGGAATTCCATGACCGACTTCTGCGCCTTGATGGCCTTGTCGCTCTTGGTCCGAACAATCATGCCCGGAGCAACCTGAGTCGCACAGGCTGGCATGGGCTTCGGCATTTTTTCTACGTCCACCAAACACATGCGGCAACTGGCCGCAATGCTGAGTTTCTTGTGGTAGCAAAAATGCGGTATGAAGGTGCCGGCCTTTTCGGCTGCATGCATGATCATGCTGCCTTCAGCAATATCCACCTTCTTGCCGTCGAGTTCAATTTCAATCATGTAGGTATGCTCGCTCAGACGCTCGTTCAGACGTACAGCGGGACCATGCAGGTCTTGTGCTCTACGTGGTATTCAAATTCAGGGCGGAAATGTTTGATCATGGCGCGCACGGGCATGGCTGCAGCATCTCCCAGAGCGCAAATGGTGCGCCCCATGATGTTTTCTGCGACGTTGTCAAGCAAGTCGAGGTCCGTGACGCGACCATGACCATTTTCGATTCGGTCCACGACTCGAGACAGCCAACCAGTACCCTCGCGGCAAGGCGTGCACTGTCCACACGATTCGTGCATATAGAAGTAGCTCAAACGCTGCAGACTCTTGACCATGCAACGGCTGTCGTCCATCACAATCACCGCCCCAGAGCCCAGCATCGAACCGGCCTTGGCGATGGAATCGTAATCCATCGTGCAGTCCAACATGAGGCTAGCAGGCAAAACCGGCGACGAAGATCCACCAGGAATGACCGCCTTGAGTTGGCGCCCCTTGCGCACGCCACCCGCAAGCTCAAGCAATTGGGAGAACGGTGTGCCCATTGGTACTTCGTAATTGCCTGGAAGCTCCACATCGCCACTGACGGAGAATATTTTGGTACCTCCATTGTTGGGCTTGCCACACGCCAGATAAGCCTGCCCACCATTGCGGATGATCCACGGCACCGCCGCGAAGGTCTCCGTGTTGTTAATTGTGGTTGGTTTCCCGTAAAGACCAAAACTGGCCGGGAATGGTGGCTTGTAGCGAGGTTGGCCTTTTTTGCCTTCAAGCGATTCGAGCAATGAGGTCTCTTCACCGCAAATATAGGCGCCATAGCCATGCGCAGCATGCAATTGAAAGCTGTAATCACTGCCTAGGATATTGTTGCCAAGAAGACCGGCCGCACGAGCCTCATCCAGGGCCTCTTCAAAACGTAGATATGTCTTGAAAATTTCACCATGGATGTAGTTGTAGCCCACGGAAATGCCCATCGCGTAGGCTGCGATGATCATGCCTTCAATCACCATATGCGGATTGAACTGCAGTATTTCACGGTCCTTGCAAGTGCCTGGCTCTCCCTCGTCGGAGTTGCAGACAAGGTACTTTTGACCGGCATACTGGCGCGGCATGAAACTCCACTTGAGCCCGGTCGGAAATCCAGCGCCGCCACGCCCGCGCAAGCCAGACTCTTTGACGGTTGCAATCACTTGATCCGGCGTCATGCCAGCAGCAGAGTCATCACCGGCCGGGCCGCCGCTTTTTCCGAGCATTTTTCGCAGCGCCTGATAACCACCGCGCGACTCGTAGTCTTTCAAATGCCAATTGGAACCATTCAAATCTGCGTAAATCTGGGGATTGATGTGCCGACCATGAAAACAGGTCTGCACGCCGGTGGCCTGAAACTGGGCGAGTATTTTGTCAGCCAACATTACTTGTCCCCCGCCGCACGCAACCCATCGACCAGTTGATCGAGCTTGTCGTCAGTCATGAAACTGCACATGGTCTGGTCATTCACCAACAGCACAGGTGAATCAGCACAAGCCCCAAGACATTCACATTGCTGCAAGGTAAACATGCCGTCAGGCGTGGTCTCGCCCATTTTGATGTCCAACTTGTGTTCAAGATGCTTGAGGGCCTTTCCGCCATCGCGCAATTGACAGGGCAAATTGGTACAGACATTCAACTTGTATTTTCCAACCGGCTGTTGGTTATACATGTTGTAGAACGTTGTGACTTCATGCACCGCCATCGGGGCCATACCCAAAAATTCGGCCACCTCGACTTCGCTGTCGGCACTGACGAAACCGGCCTCCTGCTGAACAATCGCCAGACACGCCATGACGGCGGACTGCTTCTGGTCCTGCGGGTATTTAGCAACTTCTTGAGCGAAGCGCACTTTTGATTCTTCGGAAATCATCGATCAACTTCCCCAAACACAATATCCAACGAACCAATAATGGCCACCGCATCGCCAATCATGTGCCCCTTCCCCATTTCACCGAGCGCGGCCAGATGGGCAAAGGCAGGTGGACGAATCTTCATGCGGTAAGGCTTGTTGGCACCATCACTGACCATATAGATGCCGAATTCGCCTTTCGGATGCTCAATGGTCGCGTAGGCCTCACCTTCGGGCACAGAAAAGCCCTCAGTAAATAGCTTGAAGTGGTGAATCAATTCTTCCATGTTGGATTTCATGGACTCACGGTTCGGTGGCGCGATCTTGTGGTTGTCGGTTATGACCGGACCGGGATTGACACGTAGCCAATCGACACACTGCTTGATGATGCGGTTGGACTGCTTCATCTCTTCCATGCGCACCAGATAGCGGTCGTAGCAGTCGCCCGTCACGCCCACCGGAATATCAAAATCAAGCTGGTCATAGACCTCATAGGGTTGCTTTTTCCGCAGATCCCAGGCAATGCCGGAACCGCGCAACATCGGACCGCTGAAACCGAGATTCAGAGCGCGCTCTGGGGTAACCACACCAATGCCTACGGTGCGCTGCTTCCAGATGCGGTTATCCGTCAACAGGGTGTGATACTCACCCAGATAAGTCGGGAAGCGCTGCGTAAAGTCATCAATGAAATCAAGCAGGCTACCGTCACGAGCGCGATTGAGTCTTTCAGTGGACTTGGCGCTTCGAATCTTGTTGGGCTGATGCCGTGCCATGGTGTCGGGCAAATCGCGATAGACACCACCCGGTCGGAAGTAGGCCGCATGCATGCGCGCACCACTAACCGCCTCATACATATCCAACAGGTCTTCCCGCTCGCGAAAGGCATAGAGCATGACCGTCATCGCTCCACAGTCCAGCGCACCGGCGCCTACACACAGCAAATGATTGAGTAAACGGGTAATCTCGGCAAACATCACGCGGATGTACTTGGCGCGGGTGGGAACTTCCAGCCCCAGCATCTTTTCAATGGCCAGGCAGTACGCGCTTTCATTGCACATCATCGACATGTAGTCGAGACGATCCATGTAAGGCAAGGCCTGGATGTAAGTCTTGGTTTCGGCGAGCTTCTCAGTGGCCCGATGCAACAATCCGATATGCGGGTCAGCGCGTTGAATCACTTCGCCATCGAGCTCCAGCACGAGGCGTAAAACGCCATGCGCCGCCGGATGCTGTGGCCCGAAGTTAAGGGTGTAGTTTTTTATTTCAGCCATAAAACGCCTAGTGCAAGCCTCCGTAGTTGTCTTCACGGATGATGCGCGGTGTGATTTCTCGGGGCTCAATCGAAACGGGCTGGTACACGACGCGCTTTAGCTCGGCGTCATAACGCATCTCGACATGACCGGAGACTGGAAAATCCTTGCGGAACGGATGGCCGATGAAACCGTAATCGGTGAGGATTCGGCGCAAATCAGTGTGGCCCTCGAAGACAATGCCAAACAGATCAAAAGCCTCTCGCTCGAACCAGTTCGCAGAACTCCATAAATCACACAAGGACTGCACCACCGGCAGACTGTCATCGGGCGAAAATACCTTCAGGCGCACGCGCTGGTTCAGACTCACCGACAAAAGGTGAGACACCACGCAGTAACGCAGCCCGGTTTGCGGTTGATCCTTGTAGGCAGAGTAATCAACACCGCACAAGTCCATCAGTTGTTCAAACCGGCAATTGGGGTCATCCCGCAGGATCTGTGCTGCCTGCAAATAATTCGTACTGTCTACAACAATGGTCAATTCATCCAGTCGAAGCACACTGCTGATGAGCAGATCGCCCAAAGCAGCTTCAACATTGACTTTGATGGTTTCGGGATTCACAGCGAATGAAGTCATCACCAGTCCCTTATGCGCGTGCAATGGTTTGCGTGCGGCGAATCTTGTGCTGCAGCTGAATAATGCCGTACAGAAGCGCTTCCGCTGTAGGCGGGCAACCTGGCACATAGACGTCCACGGGAACGATACGATCGCAACCCCGCACCACCGAATAGCTGTAGTGGTAGTAGCCGCCACCGTTGGCACAGGAGCCCATCGAAATCACACGGCGGGGCTCACTCATTTGGTCGTACACCTTGCGAAAAGCAGGCGCCATTTTGTTACACAGTGTGCCGGCAACAATGATCAGATCTGCCTGCCGTGGACTGGCACGAAACACCTCGGCCCCGAAGCGGCTGATGTCGTAACGGGCATTCGCCGCATGCATCATTTCAACAGCGCAACAAGCCAGCCCAAAGGACATGGGCCAAAGCGATCCGGTCTTGGCCCAATTCATCACCGAGTCGTAACTGGTGGTGATAAAGCCTTCTTTTAATATGCCTTCAATCATCGCATCACTCCCAGTCAAGGGCTCCCTTTTTCCACTCGTAAATAAACCCAACGACGAGAATGGCCAAGAACACCATGACTGACCAGAAACCAAGCGCACCAATATCTTTCAGCGCCACCGCCCAAGGAAACAGAAAGGCAATTTCGAGATCAAACAAAATGAACAGAATGGCAACTAGGTAGTAGCGCACATCGAATTTCATTCGGGCATCGCCGAAGGCTTCGAAACCGCATTCGTAAGGCGAGTTCTTTGCAGCATCGGGGCGATTGGGTCCGAGGATGTACCCAATGATTTGTGGCGCAACACCGACACCGATGCCAACCAGGATGAATAAGAAGATTGGCAGGTATTGATCAAGACTCATAAAAGGAGATTGTGTTCCAAGTATTGGCTTGCTGCATTGATCCACATCAAGCATGTTTATTTGGTGCCGTCGGCGAGACTCGAACTCGCAAAGCTTTCGCCACTACCACCTCAAGATAGCGTGTCTACCAATTTCACCACGACGGCTCATTTGTGTCCGGAATGCACAAAATACCTTGTGCTTTTAGCCCTCCGGACAGAGGCATAGTCTACCCTCAAATCTGCAGATTCTCTGCGATGCCAGGCAATTTCAGCGGCGATTATTTCGATGGAATTTGTGCCGCACCAGACGCTGGCACTGAGGGCGGAACGACCACCGGAACAGGTACTGAAACTGCGGCACCATCAAGCACACTGCCCGAACTCACCGTTGGCCGCACCGTGCCGAAATAAGCAAGCAGCAAGGTGCAAACAAAGAACACCGTGGCCAGCACAGCCGTGGTGCGCGACAGAAAATTTGCACTCCCGCTGGCACCAAAAAGACTGCCCGAACCGCCGCTGCCAAACGCTGCGCCCATGTCTGCGCCCTTGCCGTGTTGCACCAAAATCAAACCCACCATGACAACCGCAGAAATCATCTGCACAGCGAGAAGAATAGTTAATAAAGCGTTCATTGAATACTCCTAGATATATAGCCGCCTATGCTTGAAATCAGCAAGCAGAAGCAATAATTGATAAAAAATCAGAAACCTTGAGTGCGGCTCCCCCCACCAGTCCACCGTCGATATCGGGCTGCGCCAGCAATTGCGCGGCGTTCGCCGCATTCATACTGCCCCCATAAATGATCTGAATGCGATCCGCTTGGTTGGAAGCGGCCTGCAACTGTTGCCGCAGCAGCGCATGCACTTGCTGCGCCTGCTCGGTGCTGGCCGTCTTGCCCGTTCCGATGGCCCACACCGGCTCGTAGGCGACGACGACCTCGCTAATGCAATGGCCATTGACGTGGATCACCGCCGCCAGTTGGCGCTTGACCACTTCTTCGGTCTTGCCAGCTTCGCGCTCAGCCAGCGTCTCGCCGACACAAACAATGGGCGTGATGCCACAGGCCAACGCCCGCTGCACTTTGGCTGCAACAAGGGCATCCGTTTCAAAGTGATATTGACGCCGTTCGGAATGACCAACGATGCAATAACGCACGCTGAATTCTTGCAGCATGGCACCCGAGATTTCGCCCGTGAAGGCGCCTGCCTCATGCTGGGACAGATCCTGCGCACCCAAACCAATGGCGCTGCCAGCCACCAGCGCCTGGCATTGGGCCAGATAAACCGATGGCACACACAACGCGACCTGGCAGGCTGGCGACCCCAGACCAGCCAGCAGACCTTTCACCAAGGCCTCATTGGCAGCCAGGCTGCCGTTCATTTTCCAGTTGCCTGCAATCAGCTTTTTCTTCATGCCACACCCCAAGTCAAAACAATTTTCCCGATGTGCAAATTGGACTCCATCAAGGTGTGTGCCTTGAATGCGTCCTGCGCAGCAAATGTGCTGTGAATGACCGGCTTGATGCGACCCAACTCTATCAACGGCCAGACACTTTTCAGCAGCGCCTGTGCTATGGCCGACTTGAAAGCAACCGGTCGTGCCCGCAAGGTCGAGCCCGTCACCGTGAGCCGTCGACGCAGCACCAGACCCGCGTTGATCTCACTCTTGACGCCACCCTGCACGGCAATGATTACCAGGCGACCATCCTCACTCAAGCATTCGATTTCCTTGGCCACATAGCTGCCAGCGACCATGTCAAGAATGACATTGACTCCCTGGCCGCCGGTCAACCGCTTGACCTCGTCCTGAAAATCGTGCGTCTTGTAGTTGATGGCGTAGTCGGCACCCAAGGCCAGGCAAGCAGCACATTTTTCGTCGCTGCCCGCCGTCACAATGACGCGGGAACCCAGCGCCTTGGCCAGCTGAATACCGGTGACGCCAATTCCACTGGAACCACCCTGAATCAACAAGGTTTCACCCGGCTTCAATTGCGCCCGTTCAAACACATTGCTCCAGACCGTGAACAACGTTTCTGGCAGCGAAGCCGCCTCAACGTCGCTCAGGCCGGCTGGCACCGGGAGGCACTGCCCCACCGGTGCCACGCAAAACTCGGCATAGCCGCCCCCGCTGACCAGCGCACAAACGCGCTCACCCAGCTTGAAGCCAAAGCGCGCCAATTCCTGCGCATCACCGCGTTCAATCGCGCCTGCCACTTCCAGCCCCGGAATATCCGAGGCACCCGGTGGCACCGGGTAGTTGCCCGTGCGTTGCAGCACATCCGGCCGATTGACCCCGCTGGCCGCCACGCGAATGAGCAGTTCACCCGCGCCAGGCACCGGCATGGGACGCTCACCCAGACGCAAAACGTCGGGGGCACCAAAAGCGGATATTTCGATGACTTTCATGATCATTTCAGGCGCTAGCCCCCGTGTTATATGCACAAGGTGCTATCAACTTCATATCAAAAAACAGACCATCAAGCGTGCTCAGGGCCGCCCTGACCCGGACGGTCCAGCAACACCTTCATGGACAGCTTGATGCGACCCTTTTCGTCCGTCTCCATCACCTTGACTTTGACGATCTGACCTTCGGACAAATAGTCTGTCACCTTTTCAACACGTTCGTGTGCGATCTGGCTGATGTGCAGCAAGCCGTCTTTACCCGGCAGCAAATTCACCAAGGCACCAAAATCCAGAATCTTGGTGATCGCGCCTTCGTAGATCTTGCCGATTTCAACTTCTGCCGTGATCTGCTGGATGCGGCGCTTGGCTTCTTCAGCCTTGGCCGGATCGCTTGACGCGATGGTGATGGTGCCGTCTTCGTCGATATTGATCTGGGTACCGGTCTCTTCGGTCAGTGCGCGAATGACAGAGCCGCCCTTGCCGATCACGTCGCGGATTTTGTCCGGATTGATCTTCATGGTGAACAGGCGCGGCGCGAAGTCGGACACCTCGGTCTTGGCCTCGGCCATGGCTTCTTGCATCTTACCCAGGATGTGCATGCGCGCTTCCTTGGCCTGCGCCAAGGCGACCTGCATGATTTCCTTGGTGATGCCCTGGATCTTGATGTCCATCTGCAGCGCGGTGATGCCGTTGGTGGTACCCGCGACCTTGAAGTCCATGTCGCCCAGATGATCTTCGTCACCCAGAATGTCAGTCAGCACGGCGAAGCGATTTTCGTCCTTGATCAGACCCATGGCGATACCCGCCACGTGGGCTTTCATGGGCACGCCAGCGTCCATCAAGGACAGGCAGCCGCCGCAGACCGAGGCCATCGACGAGGAGCCGTTGGATTCGGTGATTTCAGACACCACACGCATGGTGTACGGAAATTCTTCTTTGCTTGGCAGCACGGCCATCAGGGCGCGCTTGGCCAGTCGGCCGTGGCCGATTTCGCGGCGCTTGGGCGTACCGACGCGACCGGTCTCGCCGGTGGCAAACGGAGGCATGTTGTAGTGCAGCATGAAGCGGTCTTCGTAGTCGCCAGCCAGGGCGTCAATGCGCTGGGCATCGCGTTCGGTACCGAGGGTGGTAACCACCAGCGCCTGGGTTTCGCCGCGCGTGAACAAGGCCGAACCGTGGGTGCGGGGCAGCACGCTGTTGCGAATTTCGATGGCACGCACAGTGCGCGTGTCGCGACCGTCAATGCGCGGCTCGCCAGCCAGAATCTGGCTGCGCACAATCTTGGCTTCGATATCGAACAACATGCCTTCAACGGCGACGCTGTCAAACGGAACACCGTCGAGTTTCAGGTCAGCCATCACGACGGCGTACGCTTCGCGGCAGGCGCGGGTACGGGCTTGCTTGTTGCGAATCTGGTAGGCCGCAGCCAGTTTTTCGCTGGCCAGCGCGCCAACTTTGGCAATCAGTGGCTCGTTCTTGGCGGGCGCTTTCCAGTCCCACACCGGCTTGCCGGCGTCACGCACCAGTTCGTGAATCGCGTTGATGGCGATATTGCCCTGCTCATGACCGAACACCACAGCGCCGAGCATGATTTCTTCACTCAGTTGCTTGGCTTCAGATTCGACCATCAGCACAGCGGCTTCGGTCCCGGCCACTACCAGGTCCATGACGGAATCTTTGCGGGCAGTCTGACCAGGATTGAGCACGTACTCGCCATTGATGTAACCGACACGGGCGGCGCCAATCGGGCCGCTAAAGGGAATGCCGCTGACGGATAGCGCGGCACTGACTGCGATCAAGGCAGCGATGTCCGCGTCCACTTCAGGGTTCAAGGACAGCGTATGAACAACGACATGCACTTCGTTGAAGAAGCCTTCTGGAAACAGCGGACGGATCGGACGGTCGATCAAGCGGCTGGTCAGCGTTTCAAACTCGCTGGGACGGCCTTCGCGCTTGAAGAAGCTTCCCGGAATCTTGCCTGCCGCATAAGTTTTCTCGAGATAGTCCACGGTCAAGGGGAAGAAGTCCTGACCGGCTTTGCCTTCGGTCTTGGCAACGACCGTGGCCAACACCACGGTGCCATCCATGTCCAGCAGCACGGCACCACTGGCTTGCCGCGCGATTTCGCCGGTTTCCATGGTGACGGTGTTTTGACCCCATTGGAAGGTCTTCGTAACTTTGTTGAATATGCTCATTTTTATCTCCTGGTCAATTTGGGAAGTGCAGGCCACCTCGCCCGAGCCCGGATTACGCCTCACAGAACACGATGCCATTCCAGGGAAATTCAAATCGAATTCATCTGGAATGACACAGCTTCGCTCCGCTTTCAGCTTCTCCGAAGTAAAAAACGCCTGAGCTAGTAACCTAACTCAGGCGTTCATCATTTGATTCAACGATTACTTGCGCAGACCCAGCTTGGCGATCAAGGCAATGTAACGGTCAGCGTCTTTGGACTTCAGGTAGTCGAGCAACTTACGGCGACGACTCACCATGCGCAGCAGACCACGACGACCGTGGTGGTCTTTGGCGTGGGTCTTGAAGTGAGGCATGAGTTCATTGATGCGGGCGGTCAGCAGCGCAACTTGAACTTCGGGACTGCCGGTATCGCCGGCTTGACGTGCGTTGTCTTTAACGACAGCGGCTTTAATGCTGGATGCGATCATGATTATTTCCTGTTTGATGTGAACTTGCGTCAGGCGCTGGAACTGCCCCTGACGTGCACTGCTGCAATTTGCAGAGCCTTGGATTATAGCCAGCCCGCCAAACTGCCCCCTCATGCCGGTCTTGGCCACAGATAGGCGGCCCCTCCCCGCTTCGTTTATTCCAGAGGTCTCTGCATTTTGCAGGTGGTGGGCAACTCGGCGCGGCTGGCAGCAATGCTTTTGACCACCCGAAAGCCGTAGCCCGAACCTTCGACATCAAACTTCACGCCGGGCGCGCCTTGCCGGTCCATCACGCCCACCACCAGCGGCTGTTGAAACTGGTGGTCAAGCGCTCGCATCGTCCCGGTTTGTCCACCAAAAGTGACGCTAGCCCGCTCCAACTGGACCGCAACAGCTATTGAATCAGTAGTCCCCGCTTTCTCGATCGCCTGCGCCAGGGACTCCACCATCAGTTGCATGCGCATGTGCACATAGTCGTCGGCCGGCTTCGGGAAACGCTGCCGGAAGGACTGGTAAAAGGCTTCGCTTTGCTTTGTGGCCACATTGGGCAACCAGTCGGCCACGGCGACCACCTTGCCAATGCCCGCATCGCCAATCGCCGCTGGCGCACCCAGCGCGTTGCCGTAGAAGGTGTAAAACTTGCCCTCGAAGCCGACTTCTTTCGCCGCCTTGACCAGCAGCGTCAGGTCGTTGCCCCAGTTGCCGGTAATGACCGCCTGCGCGCCACTGGCCTTGATTTTGGCGGCATAAGGCAAGAAGTCCTTCACGCGACCCACCGGGTGCAGTTCGTCGCCCACCAGTTCGACATCCGGACGCAAAGCCCCGAGTTGGCGCCTGGCTTCCTGCGCCACGGCATGACCGAAGCTGTAGTCCTGGCCAATGAGGTAGACCTTCTTCAGGTCCTTGTCCGATTTCAGAAGCTCCATCAATGCGGTCATGCGCATGTCGGCATGCGCGTCAAATCGAAAGTGCCAGAAACTGCATTTCTCGTTGGTCAATATGGGATCGACCGCCGAGTAGTTCAAAAACAGCACGCGCTTGCCCGGCACGCGTTCGTTGTGCTTGTTGATGGCATCAATCAGCGCGGCGGCCGTCGCCGATGAATTGCCCTGCACGATGAATTGCGCGCCGTCGTCAATGGCCGATTTGAGTGCCGTCAGAGCCTCCTCGTTCTGGCCCTTGCTGTCGTAACGCTCAATGGCCAATGGGCGATTGCCCGCGGTCGAATCGGCAGAAGCCGCAAGCTTGATGCCGCCGCGCGCATTGACGCGCTCCACCGCCCAGATCAGGTTGCGAAACACCGCCTCGCCGGTGTTGGCAAACGGGCCGCTCAGGCCTTCGATCATCGCGATCTTGATCGGCGCTGGCACGGCTTGTGAAAACGACAGGGTTGACGTGCACAAAGCCGCCATCAGCAGGGCCAGGGCCTTGCGGGAAAACATGAACATACTGAAATCTCTCTGGCATACCGCCGTATCTGGCCCAGACGCGGCACCGGCGGTGCTTCTTGTTGAACGGCCGCGCAGTGTACTTGCTGTTCGTCGGATCAGGCCCCGTAGAGGCGCGCATCGGCTCGGGCGGGCGCGATCACAGGGGCGGCAGGTTGACCGACATCGGCTGCAGACGACCTAGCTTGTGCGCCAGCTCCACCGCCGAGCTGACGCCCATCTTTTCAAAAATGTGCGCGCGGTGAAACTCCACAGTGCGCGGGGTAATGCCGAGATGGTCCGCAATGTTCTTGTTGTAGTGCCCGCGAATCAGCTCATCGAGCACTTCGCGCTCACGCGGACTCAGGCTGACCAGCGCCTGCTTGAGACGATGCAACTCCAGATCCGTGTCGATGATCATGGATGCCGCCGCCAGCGCCTGCTCCACCCGATCGACCAGCTCATTGTCCTGAAACGGCTTTTCCAGGAAGTCCCAGGCCCCGCTCTTGACCGCCGCCACTGCCATGCCAACGTCGCCGTTGCCGGTCAAAAACAACACCGGCCAGGGACAGCCCAGCGCCTTGAGCCGCTCAAACGTCACCAGGCCCGACAAGGGTGTCATCCGGACATCGAGCAGCACGACGGCGTGGCCCCATTGACCCGGCAACGCCTTCGCAGCGTCCAGAAAGGCCAGGCCACCGTCCCAAGTGGCCGCGTGGTAGCCGCGGGAATCGAACAGCCAGGCCAGGCCATCCCGAATGTCGGGGTCGTCGTCAACAATATGAATAGCGGCCTGGTTCATGGGACTCCTGGGGCAACGAGCGGGGTGGGCAGCGTGGACGCCACGGCGGGACCATCGGCCAGCGGCAGCCACACCACAAAGCGGGCGCCGCCCAATTCGGGGTCACGTCCGACCTCGATACGCCCATGGTGGGCCTCCACAATCGAACGGCAGATCGCCAGCCCCATGCCCATGCCGCCTTCCTTGGTGCTGAAAAATGCATTGAAAATCGTTTCACGGTCGTCGTCCGATACCCCTGGGCCGGAATCAGCCACCACCAGACTGGCCAGACCCTGGCGCCGGTCGCCATCGACCTCAACGCGCACCTGGGCCAATCCCGAGCCCCGATGCGCCCAGTCAAGGGCGTTGGCCACCAGGTTGTTGATCAGATGCTCCAGCATCAATTCATCCGCGTCGATCCAGATCGATTGGCTCTTGTTCACCAGCAACACCTGGCCGCTCTGCACGTCCCCCATGCTGGCGAGAACACGGCGCAGAACGGCCACCAGTTCCAGGCGCTGACGGGACAATTCACGGCGACGCGCAAAGGCATTGACCCGCTTGATGATGCCGCCCGCGCGTTCTGCCAAGCGCGCCATGCGGGTCACCACCGGCTCCAGCTCATCGAGCGTGATGTTGCCCCCGCGCAGGCGATTGAGCAGCCCGTTGGCGAAGCTGCTGAGCGCACCCAGGGGCTGATTGAGCTCATGCGCCAGGGTGGAGGCCACCTCCCCGACCGCCACCAGCCGACCTGACGCCTCCAGCTTGTCCTGCTGCAATGCGGCCATGCGCTGGGCACGCTTGCGCTCGCTGATGTCCAGCACCGAACTCATCCAGCCCAGCTGCTCGCCGTCGGCAGTCGTCAGGGGGGCCTCATGAATCAGCACATCCAGCAGCGGCCCGTTGCGGTGTTGAAACTGCAGCTCCACGCCGTCGCCTTGCGTTCCCTGCGTGATGACGTCGCGATGCACCAGTTGCAGTTCATCCGCCTGGTCAGCGGGCCAGTACGGCAGCGGGGCAGACCTGCCCACCAGTTCGCTCGCCGCATAGCCCACCATGCTGCAAAACGCCTGATTGACATACAAGATTTTTCCGTGCTGATCCCAGGCGCGCAGGCCGATGGTGACCGAATTCTCCATGGCAGTGCGCAAGGCCACCTCGGCCTGCAAACGCGCCTGCACCTGCTGGCGTTTGACAAAATCGCGCCGCAGCGCCACCAGGCTCGTCAGCATCCCCGCCAGGAACAACAGCGCCACCAGAAAGAAGATACGCGGCACCGTGGTCGGCTGCTCGCCGATCGGGGCCACTTCCAAGAACAAGTCTGGCCCGGGCAAATTCATGCTGGCCCGGTACGGATGATCAGCAGACGCCGAGACGGGAATTGGACCCATATCGTCGACGACCAGCCGCACGCTGTGGCCTTGCGCGAACCAGGCCGGCACCAGGGAGCGCACCGCGCGCTCCAGCGACAAGGCCGCCAGGTAATTGCCGACAAACTGGCCCCGGTCAAAAAACGGCACCGCCAGCCAGAGCACATCCGTGAACGAGCCATCGGCCTGCTGCATCAGCCCGGCGTAGGCGGAGCGCCGCAGGCCGCGCGTGGTGTCTTGCATGGTGGCAAGCGCCTGCGCATTGGCCGGGTGGGCAGTCCAGTCCAGTTGCCAGCGCTCCGGCCCCACCCTGGCATCGTGCGTCAGGCCAGCGGCCAGCCAGCCATGCGACAACACCACGCCGGGCTCACGCCACAGCAGGCCGCCTTGGACTTCGAGCGTCTTGGCCCTCTGGTGCGGGGCATTGGCGTCGCCCAGCACCGTCTGGCGGGCCAGCACCAGCAAGTCGTCTTCCAGGCGGCGAAAGTGAAACTGCACGCTTTGCTCCAGCCACTGCGCATCCGCGGCACGCCGGCGGGTTTCTTCTTCGGCCTCAAAATTATTCAGGTACAGCACCAGGGTCACCACCGCACCCACCAGCAGCAGCAGCAAGCCCAGCAGCCAAAACAGCGTGCGCCGGCTGCGGCTGACATGCCCCGGCGGCAACTGTTGCAGCAAGGCAAAGTCGCGCGTCTGATCAGTGGGCAAAGGCTCGGTTCTGGTCACGGGTTGTTCCATCAAGTCCTCGCATAATAGCCAGCATGCCGCCTCCCGCCATTTCTGCCTGCCTCCCGCCGACTGGTCGCCGTCAGTGGCTGCGTGGCTTGAGCGCCGCCGCGCTGGCATCATCATCCTTGAGGGCGGCGCCGGCCCAGGGCATCACGCTGCGCCTTTCGCACGTGGTGGCCGAAGAAACCCCCAAGGGCCTGGCGGCCAACCGCTTCAAACTGCTGCTGCAGCAGCGCTCGGGCGGACGTATCCAGGTCCAGGTCTATCCCAATGCCGAGCTCTATGGCGACCACGACGAAATGCAGGCCCTGCAATTGGGTGCGGTGGACTTGCTGGCGCCTTCGCTGTCCAAGTTTGGCCGCATCGGTTTCCCCGAGTTCGAGCTGTTCGACTTGCCGTTCCTGTTTGACAGCGTGGCCGATGTGCGGCGCATCACCCAGGGCCGACTGGGCCAGCGTTTGCTGGCGCGCCTGAGCCACCAGGGGCTGGTGGGCCTGGGTTACTTTGACAACGGCTTCAAACAGATGAGTGCCAACCGCCCGTTGCTGGCACCAGCCGATTTTGTCGGCTTGCGCATGCGGGTGCAGGCATCGCGCGTGATCGCGGCGCAAATGCGCGCGCTCGGGGCACGCCCGGTCACGCTCGCCTTCAGTGAAACCCGCCGCGCCCTGGCCAACGGCGTGGTGGACGGCACCGAGAACCCGGTGTCCAACTTCTGGACCCAGCGCATGCATCAGGTGCAAACCGACCTGAGCCTGACCGAGCATGGTTACCTCGGTTATGCGGTGGTGGCGAATCAACGCCTCTGGATGAGCTTGGGCGATGACGACCGCAGCTTGATTGGGCAGGCGCTGCACGACGCGCTCGCCTTTGGCAACCTGATTGCCGACACGCAAAACGACAAGGCCCTGGCGGCTTTGCGCGAAGCCGGCACCACGCGCATCCACACCCTCACCCCGGCTCAGCGCGCGCGCTTGGCCAAAGCCGTTGAACCGGTGCACCAGGCGCTGGCACAGCGCATCGGTTTGCCCTGGGTGGACGAACTGCGCCAGGCCTTGAAGCAGCGTCACTCGGGTTAACCCTAGCTGTTGAACACCACAGTTGCCCCGCTCTTAACGGCGCCTTAACCTTCGCTCGTTGGTTTTTTTTAAATTATTCAGGAGACATTCATGAAATTGAACTTAGTCGCTGCTGGCGTTTTACTGGCCTTCGGCCTGGCTGCTCACGCTGCCCCGCTCATCATCAAGTACAGCCACGTGGTCGCAGACGTCACACCCAAAGGACAGGCCGCCATCAAGTTCAAGGAACTCGCTGAGAAAAAACTGCCAGGCAAGGTCGAGATTCAAGTCTTCCCCAACAGCCAGTTGTTTGGCGATGGCAAGGAAATGGAAGCGCTGCTGCTCGGTGATGTGCAGATCATTGCGCCATCCTTGGCCAAGTTTGGCAAGTACACCAAGCAAATCCAGATTTTCGACCTGCCATTCTTGTTTGACGACATTGGCGCCGTGGACCGCTTCCAGGCCAGCAAGGAGGGCCAGTCGCTGCTCACCTCCATGTCCAAGAAAGGCATCATGGGCTTTGGCTACCTGCACAACGGCATGAAGCAACTCTCGGCCAACGTGCCGCTGGGCATGCCGTCTGACGCCAAAGGGCTGAAGTTCCGCATTCAAGCGTCCGACGTGCTCGAAGAGCAATTCAAGGCCGTCGGCGGCAACCCGCAAAAGCTGGCCTTTGCCGAGGTCTATCAATCGCTGCAAACCGGTGTCGTGGATGGCACCGAAAACCCCTGGTCCAACATCTACAGCAAGAAGTTCCACGAAGTGCAAAAGTACGTCATGGACAGCAACCACGGCGTGCTTGACTACATGGTGATCGGCAACGCCAAGTGGTGGGCCGGCCTGCCCCCGGACATTCAAAAGGGCTTGACCGAAGCCATGAATGAATCCATCAAGTTCGGCAACAAGGTGGCCTTTGATGAAGACATGGCCTTCCGCGCCAAAGTCATCGCCGACAACAAGGCCAAAGTGCTGCCCATGAGCAAAGAGCACCTGAAGGCCTGGCGCACCGCCATGCAGCCGGTCTGGAAAAAGTTTGAAGGCGACATCGGCAAAGACCTGATGGCTGCCGCCCTCAAGGCCAACAAGTAAACCCCCGCTTCAAATGCATAGACCGCCCCGGCTTGTCCGGGGTTTTTTTGGAGTGTCAATATGAAAATTCTTGATCGACTGGAAGAGTGGATCATCTCCCTCATGCTGCTGGCCATGACGGCACTGACTTTTGCGCAGGTTGTGATGCGCTATGTCTTCAACAGCGGCCTTTCCTGGGCGCTAGAGCTCACGACCGTGTTCTTTGCCGTCATGATTTTTGTAGGCATTTCTTACGGCGTTCGGGTCGGCTCCCACATTGGCGTGGATGCCCTGGTCAAGATGCTCGGGCCGCAACCGCGCCGTGCGGTGTCGATCCTGGCGGTGTTGCTGAGCCTGCTCTACATCGGTTTTGTGCTGGCCGGTGCCAGCCATTACGTGCTCAAAATGCGCGAGGTCGGCATTGAATTCGAAGACATGCCGATTGAGCGCTGGCAGGTGCTCGCGGTGATGCCGCTGGGCTATGTGCTCACGGGATGGCGTTTTTTACAGATCTTTTCGGGGCTCCTCACCGGCAAGACTGACAGCCTGCACCTGGCTGACGAAGCGGCCGAAGCCATGAAACTCAAGTCAGAAGAGGCTCCCTCATGAATACCCTGGTTCTATTTGCCTGCCTGTTCTTCTGCATGGCCATTGGCATGCCGATTGCCATCAGCCTGGGGCTGTCAAGCCTGATCACCATCTTTTTCTTCTCGCAGGACTCGCTCGCCTCGATGTCGATCAAGCTGTTCGAGACCAGTGAACACTACACCCTGATGAGCATTCCGTTCTTCGTGCTGGCCGGGGCCTTGATGTCCACCGGCGGCGTGGCCAAGCGCATGGTGGCATTTGCCATTGCGGCGGTCGGCCACCTGCGCGGCGGACTGGCGATTGCCTCCATTTTGGCCTGCATGCTGTTTGCCGCGGTGTCGGGTTCCAGCCCGGCCACGGTGGTGGCGATTGGCTCGATCGTGATCGCCGGCATGGTGAAGAATGGTTACCCCAAGGAGTTCGCCGCCGGTGTGATCTGCAACGCGGGCACCCTTGGCATTTTGATTCCACCGTCGATCGTGATGGTGGTCTATGCCGCCGTGACGGAGGTCTCTGTCGGGCGACTGTTCATGGCCGGTGTCGTTCCAGGGCTATTGCTGGGCTTGATGCTGATGGTGGCCGTGTGGTGGCGGGCAGGCAAACTCAAAGTCAAGCCGCCCCCGAAGGCCAGCGTGACCGAGGTGTTGCGCACCTTCAAGGACTCCATGTGGGGGCTGGCGCTGCTGGTCATCATCATGGGCGGCATTTATGGCGGCATTTTCACCCCCACGGAAGCGGCAGCTGTCTCAGCCGTCTACGCCCTGGTGGTCGCCGTGTTCATCTACCGGGATCTGAGCGCCAAGCAGTTGCCTCATGTGTTTCTGGAGGCCGCCCGCACCACCGTGATGCTGATGTTCATTGTGGCCAATGCCTTGCTGTTTGCCCACGTGCTCACGACCGAGCGCATTCCGCAAGTCATCGCCGAGCAGATTGTCAGCATGGGCATGGCACCGTGGATGTTCTTGCTGGTGGTGAACCTGATCTTGTTGGTGGCAGGCAACTTCATGGAACCCACCGGCATCATTTTGATTCTGGCGCCCATCCTGTTCCCGATCGCCACCAAGCTGGGCATCGACCCGATCCACCTGGGCGTCATCATGGTCGTCAACATGGAGATTGGCATGGTGACGCCGCCAGTGGGGCTGAACCTGTTTGTCACCGCCGGAGTCACCGGCATGAACCTGGTGCAGGTCACGCGCGCCGCCATGCCGTGGCTGATGGTGCTGCTCACCTTCCTGGTGCTCATCACCTATGTGCCGCAAATCACGCTGGCATTGCCCAATATGATGTTCGGCAAGTAGGGCAGGCAAGCTGACGGGCGTTTCGTCAGCTCAAGCAGACAAGGAGCCACGCCGCAGATCAGTTGATCTGCGGCGTGGGTCAATGCATTGACAGGCCCACGACCGTCTATTTCTGCAATTTATATAAGAAATATGGCCCTAGCCCCTGTCAAATAAGCCTGAGTAGCTCTTATTTTTGCAGCAAATTAGGTTCACAACCAATCGCAAAGTCAAGTGGCTTTTTGACTGAAATCCATCATTGAACGGTGTTCAATCGCCAAAGCAGATCCCCAGATCGCGCCCGGTTTGCAGCGTGTCGCTGTCCAGCGGAACCGCCTTCATGCGACCCGCCACTTCTGCCAGTGCAACGTAATCGACGCCGCTCAGGCCAAGCGCCACCATGATGCCGGAATGCCCTGCGTCCAGCGCTCGTACCGCAGCGGCACCAAAGCGCAGAGCCGCCAGCCGGTCGAACGCGGTGGGGCTGCCACCGCGCAGCAGGTGGCCCAGCACCACCACACGCGTGTCTTTACCGGTGCGCTCGGCCAGCGCCTGGCCGATGCGCTCGCCAATGCCGCCCAAGCGCTCCGCATGGCCCCCCTCAGCGGGCGCCAGTAACTCGCGGTGCCCATCGCTGGGCCGCGCGCCTTCGGCCACCAGGACAATGGAATACAGCCGCCCTTCGCCATCGCGCGCCCGAATTTTGGCCGCCACCTGCTCCAAATCAAAACTGATCTCGGGCATCAAAATGGCGTGCGCATTGCCCGCAATGCCCGCGTGCAGGGCAATCCAGCCTGCATAGCGCCCCATCACCTCAACCACCATGACACGCTGGTGGCTCTCGGCTGTACTGTGCAGGCGGTCCAGGCACTCGGTGGCAAAAGCGACCGCGGTGTCAAAGCCGAAGGTGGTGAAGGTTTTGTCCAGGTCGTTGTCGATGGTCTTGGGCACACCCACCACGCGCAGGCCTTTCTGGTGCAAGGCGTTGGCTATGGTGAGCGAGCCGTCGCCGCCGATGGCCACCAAGGCATCGAGCTGGTGAGTGGCAAAGTAGGTCAAAATTTCATCCGAGCGATCGATCTCCCGGGTGCTGCCGTCGGGCATGGTGATCGGAAAATGCAGCGGGTCCCCTTTGTTGGTGGTGCCCAGAATGGTGCCGCCCAGATGCCCAATGCCACGCACCTTGTCGCGTGTCAGTCGGATCACGCCGCCCTCCGGGTAGCGCTCGGGAAACAAGATGCCATTGAATCCATCACGGATTCCATAGCATTCCCAGCCCCGGTTGGCGGCGGCAATCACCACCGACTGGATGACGGCATTGAGACCGGGGGCGTCGCCGCCGCCGGTATTGACGGCGATGCGCCGGATTGTGTTGGTCATGACGGGTCCTGCTGATGAAACTGAATATGAAGATGAAGGATACGCGCGAATCGGCTCAAACCCGGTTCAATCGGCCGACGCTTGCGCCAGCTTTTCGCTCTTCCAGTACACATCATCGCCCTGCGTGCCATCGGTGCGGTAGCGGTTGAGCACACGGGCCAGCACAAACATCAGGTCACTTAAGCGGTTGAGGTACTGGCGCGGCGTGTCTTTCAAGGCTTCCTGGCCTTCGAGCGCCACCACCGCGCGCTCGGCGCGACGCGCCACGGTGCGACACACGTGGGCCAAGGAGGCCGCGCGCGTGCCCGCCGGCAGAATGAACTCCTGCAGCCGTGGCAAGGCCTCGTTGTGCTCGGCCAGTGCGGCGTCCAACGCCAGTACGGCTTCTGGCTTGAGCAGTTCGAAACCAGGGATGGAGAGCTCGCCACCCAAGTTGAACAACTGATGCTGGATTTCAACCAAAAGTGAGCGCACGCTCTCTGGCATGGTCTCGCACAGCAAGACACCAATATTGGAATTGAGCTCGTCCACGTCGCCCATGGCGTGCACACGCAGGCTGTTTTTCGAGACGCGGGTGTTGTCGCCCAGCCCCGTGGTGCCGTTGTCGCCGGTGCGGGTGGCAATTTGTGTCAGGCGTTGTCCCATGAAATAGCTCCTGTAGTTGAGCTATTGTTGCAGCAAAATACCGACCACTGACCTTGCGGAACCGTCCGTAGCGAAGCGAAGCCGGTCCCCAACCCATTGAAAGAAGCCATGAACCCTTGCGCCCTGAACTCCCCCCTGCCACCGGCCATCCTGCAACGCGCGGTGCCCGACGCGTTTATCGCGGCATTGAAGTCGCGCTTTGCCGAACGCTGCGCCACCGCGTTGGTCGTGCGTGAGCAGCATGGGCGCGACGAGTCCTCCTTCGAAGCACCGCCACCCGCAGCCGTGGTCTTTGCAGAAAACACGCAAGACGTCGCGGACGCGGTCAAGTTGGCCAACGACTACGGCGTTCCTGTCATTCCCTTCGGCGTCGGCACGTCACTCGAAGGCCATTTGCTGGCCGTGCAGGGCGGCATCAGCCTTGACGTCAGTCGCATGAACCAGGTGCAGTCGATCAACGCCGAAGACCTGACGGTGACGGTGCAAGCGGGCGTCACGCGCAAGCAGCTCAATGAAGCGGTCAAAAGCACCGGCCTGTTCTTCCCGATCGACCCCGGTGCCGATGCGACGCTGGGCGGCATGTGCGCCACCCGCGCCAGCGGCACCAACGCCGTGCGCTACGGCACCATGCGCGAGAACGTGCTGGCGCTGCAAGTGGTGACCGCCAGCGGCGACGTCATCCGCACCGGCACCCGCGCCAAAAAAAGCAGCGCCGGCTACGATCTGACGCGCCTGCTGGTCGGCAGCGAGGGCACGCTGGGCGTGATCACCGAGGTCACTGTCAAGCTCTATCCGCTACCGGAGGCGATCTCGGCCGCGATCTGCTCCTTTCCGAGCATTGAGGCGGCGGTGCGCACCACCATCCAGATCATCCAGATGGGCATTCCGATTGCGCGCGTCGAATTGATTGACGCCAACACCGTGCGCATGGTCAAAGCCTATGCCAAGCTCGCGCTGCGCGAAGAGCCCCTGCTGCTGATGGAGTTTCATGGCTCGCCCGCCAGCGTGAAAGAGCAGGCCGAAACGGTACAGGAAATTGCCAGCGAATTCGGCGGCAATGCGTTTGAGTGGGCCACCACGCCGGAGGAGCGCACGCGGCTGTGGACCGCCCGCCACAACGCCTACTTTGCCGCCATCCAGTCCAAGCCCGGTTGCCGCGCCATTTCTACCGACACCTGCGTGCCGATTTCCCGCCTGGCCGACTGCCTGCTCGACTCGGTGGCCGAGGCCGACGCCAGCGGCATCCCGTACTTTCTGGTCGGCCACGTGGGGGACGGTAATTTCCATTTTGGCTATCTGATCGATCCCACCAAGCCCGAAGAACGCGACACTGCCGAAAAACTGAACCACGCGCTGGTGGCACGCGCCTTGGCGCTGGACGGCACCTGCAGCGGTGAGCACGGCGTGGGACTGCACAAAATGGATTTTTTGGTGACCGAGGCCGGCGCGGGCGCGATGGACATGATGCGCAGCATCAAAAAAGCGCTGGACCCGAACAACATCATGAATCCGGGCAAGATTTTTTTATTATAAATTTAATAGCTACCAGTCCTTACGGCGTAAGGGCTGGAGGCCAATCTACTTAATAAAATTCGGTTGACGAGCGGGTCGTCGTAGTTCAAAAACAAAAGGGGTTACAGACCTAAATCTGTAACCCCTTAGCTTTATTGGTGCGGCTGGCAGGAATTGAACCCACTACCCCTTGGTTCGTAGTCAATACAAAAATAGCTTTATTAGATTCAACCGCGTTCATACTATTTAACAAAATCGTTACAAATCAATAACTTACAACAACTTAGCGTCCAATGTCATCCCAAGATGTACAATGACTGCCAGTGAGAAACGGCAACCGAACGGCAACCAGCCGGGAGAAACGGCAACCGAACGGCAACTGGAAAGTAAGTCATGGGCATCATCACAGACAAAGAAATGGGGTCCAAACCGAACGGTGCAGACCAGTGGTTTACAGACCCTGCTCCGCGCGGTGCTGGCCGCTTCCTGGGCAGGATAACACCGGGTGGTGAGCGGTCCTTCTATTTTCGCTACACCACCAGCTCCGGCCAGCGCGACACCCTTGCGGTGGGTGCCTACGATCCCAAAGGCCGAGACGGCTATCTGACCCTTGCTGCTGCTCGCGAAAAGGCTGCGAGCTGGTCAAAACAATACAAAGACGGTGCACGCGATCTGCGCCAGCACTTTGCAAAAGTCGAGGCAGACCGCTTGCAAGCCAGCGAAGATGCGCGCCAGCAAGCGGACAAAGACAAACGCGCTGCGGAAACCGCCGAACAACAAGCCGAACTGGACCGGCAACGTCGGCTGACCGTCAAACAAGTGTTCGAGCGCTGGGCTGCCACCGAGCTGGCCCCGCACGTCGGCGGTGACGGCAAGCGCATCGGGCGCAAAGATGGCGGACAGTATGTACGTGAGCAGTTTGACCGGCGGGTTTTTGGCACTTTAGGTGAAATCGCCGTGATGGACGTGCGCAAGGCCGACATCCTCGCCATTCTGGATGCCGTCAAGGCCGAGGGCAAGCTGCGCACCGCCAATATGCTGTTGGCTGACCTCAAACAGATGTTTCGCTTCGCTGCCGAGCGTGAAATCATCGAACACAGCCCGATTGAGTTGATCAGCAAGCGCAAGGTCGGCGGCAAAGACATCAAGCGCGACCGGGTATTGTCAAACGACGAGTTGGCCGCACTGGTCAAGCAACTGCCAAACGCCAATCTCAGCAGACGCACCGTCCTTGGGCTTTGGCTGATTCTGGCAACCGGCTGCCGGATCGGCGAGCTGATGGGTGCGGTATGGGCCGATGCCAAACCCCAGCAGCAAGCATTACAGGCCACGGTGGACGCGCACAACGTGGCGCAAAAGTCTGGTGCAGTGCAGTTCGGTCTTGTTGATTTGCAAGCCCGCACCTGGTACTTGCCCACCACCAAGAACCAACGCGATCACCTGATCCACCTGAGCGACTTCGCCGTAAAGCAGTTCACCGAGTTGGCCACCCTGCGCGAAGCGGATCGCGTCACCGGCGAGCCCCTGGCCTGGGTCTTTTCCGACAGCCGTGGCACGGGGCCTGTGTGTATCAAGTCTTTTGGTAAGCAACTGGCGGACCGCCAAAGCAGCGAAAGCGCGCGCCTGCAAAACAGAACCAAGTCAGTTGATGCGCTGGTGCTGGAAGGTGGCCGCTGGACCGCGCACGACCTGCGACGCACCGCGTCCACCCTCATGAGTCAATTGGGCATCTCGAACGATGTGATCAACGAATGCGAGAACCACATCAAGCAAGGCATGAGCGGCGTTTACATTCAGGATCGGCGCGAGGCTGAACAAGTCAAGGCGTTCGATGCGCTGGGGCAAAGGCTGGCCACTTTAACAGCGGCGTGATCACCTTTTGGCTTCGCTCTGCCCAGCAGCCTTGAACTCCGAATACCTTTCAAACAATCTGTAACGCAGAACGTGCGCGTTGCGCCAACTTGTCTATCTGGCCACAGGGGTGGCGAGTGCCGTCTGGCGTCATGGCGGGCCTAAAACCTCTTTGCGGGTGATTTCCAAAAACTTCTGCAGCTCTTCCTTGCTAGGCAGCTCAAGCTGGTATTTGGAGACGAACAACTGGTTGTCCATGCTGGCGGTGGCGTACTCGACCAGCGTGTGGTCCTGGTCGGTGCACAGCAACAGGCCCACGGGCGGGTTGTCACCCGCCATCATCATGTGCTTGCGGTACCAGGTAACATAGGTGTTGAGCTGGCCGATGTGCTCATGCGTGAACTTATCCACCTTCAGCTCCACCAGCACATGGCATTTGAGAATACGGTGGTAGAACACCAGATCGACAAAGCTGCGCGTCTTGCCGATGAGGATACTTTTTTGCTGCGCCTCCAGACAAAACCCGTGGCCCAGCTCCAGCAAAAACTCGCGCAAATTGGCCACCAGCGCAGCCTCTAGGTCAGACTCGGCCACCGCATCTTGCGCCCGCAGGCCCAGAAACTCGAAGATATAGGGGTCCCGAATCGCCAACCGGGGCTCTGCTGCCTCGATGCCCTGGCGCACCATAGCCGCCAGTTTCTCTTTGTCTTTGGACAGGGCAGAACGCTCAAAATACAGCGTGTCGATCTGGCGCTTCAACGCGCGCACCGCCCAGTTGCCCCGGATGCATTCGATCTCGTAAAAGGCACGTTTCAGCGGGTCTTCAATGCTGATGAGCTCGGCCAGGTGGCTGAACGAGAGCGTGGTAAACAGCTTCTCGATGGGCGCCGCCAGCGCATGTGCCATTGCCCCGCCCGTCGCCCTATCGGGCGCGGCGGGCGCAACGGGTGAGATGGCAGACAGTGCCTGCCATATTGGGGGCGCAAGCTGGGTGGCTAGGGATTTGGCAGCCTCTGCCTGCCAAATCAACGGGTACACGGTGTAGAACTGGCGGCACTGGCGCAGCGTGCGCGGGGCAAGGTCGCGCATACCGCGCGCCGCCAAGGCCTCGGCCAGCCGGTTGATGATGGCTTCGCCATAGGTAGCCCGGTCAGCGCCTTGCTGCTCGTATTCACGGATGTACCAGCCGATGACCCAGTTGCGCAGCGTGAGCGTGGTGTTGATGGCGCGGCTGACGGCGGCAGCGCTTTGCGCATGCACCTGCCCGATGGCCGCCACCAGCGCGGTGAAATCCATGCTCAGCCGGCTGCTCTTGGCGTTGGCTGGCGGGGTGAGTGCGGTCTTCTTTCTGGTGTTCATATCATGCATTCTTCCGCGTCACATTCAATTGTCCCGCCTTCGACTCCAGCCGACCTGCCCGTGCCCGTGCCGACGGCAATCACCAGCGCATCGGCCTGCAAAATGAGTTCTGCGGCATGCATCAACTCGTTTTGAAAAACTGTGTCAGGCATGCCACTTATCCTCAATGCGAAGTTGTTCACACAATCGGCTACAACCCGGATGCATCCTAGTTTTCACAGCTATGTTGCTTTCGGGTCTTCTGACTCGCTCTGCCCTGCAGCCTTGAACTCCGAATACGCTTTATCCCAATCCACGTTGGGGAACGCGTCTTTGACGGACTCCAGAAAGTCCTTGCGATTCAAGGTCTCAAAGGTTACGTCTTTGTAGCGCTCATCCAGCTTCATTTCCTGTATCAAATCGTCGGCACTGGGGAAGACACGGTCTAACTCCCCATTGAGCCATTTTTTTGCTGTCGCCGTAGAAATCACCCCGTTAAGCGATTGTCCGAGCAGCGCATCAGGCTTTGTTTCTATGACAAGCGCTTGGAAATAGGCAACGATCTGATCCCTTGAAGTGTCAAGGTGCTTTTGCAAGTCGGCTGCAACAGTCTTTTGGTGCGCATCCAGCTTGGTACGAAATTCTGTCAATCGCTCGACCAAATACGGTTTTGCTGCTTTCAAAACCACACGCCCATGATCCTTGCCTAGCGACGGCGTGAAATTTTTACGTATCTCATTCAATGCGTCCTCCAAAGGTTTGGAAGACAGTTTGCTGCCCTTTTCAATCAACTCAAAGGTCGTGCGCAAACGGCTTTCCAAATCTTTGCTGCCACCCAGTTTCTGAATATTTGGCGGAATTGCCAAGCGGTGACGCTGGATGGCCGCGCCAGTCAGGCTCAGTTCAACGTATTGCAGATACGGCTCAAACACCCGTACTTGCCGGGCTAGATCGAAGCGCACTGGTGGTACTTCCTTCAAACTAGTCGTCACCTCGGCCAACTTCGCTTGGGTGATGGGCGCTGACACAACATCCACGGTTAAGGCTTCGATCTGCTTTTTTGCTTCAGGGGTTTTGGCTTGGGCCACAGCAATCACTTTGGCTGAAGGGGAAAGTCGCGCAAGAGCCTGCGCCACTTGTTCGCCAGACATCCGAATCGCGTTCGATGCTGCGTCATCACTGGGTTCGGCTTCCAGGTAAAGCGCAGTGGGGGTAAAAATGTAGCCCTCGTTGTCCACCACAACCAACGCTGTGCGCAAGCCTGGCGAGCTGTGTACCGAAATGCCAGCGTCAATCAATAGGGTGACCGCGCCCACATCGCCATAGCCCATCCGCATGACACGGTCATCAAAATCGAGACTCACGGTCAGCATCTCTTTGCCCAAACGCCCCGCCGCCTCGACCATTGCCTGCGCCAAGTCAAGCTGGATACCTGGCCCGGCATAGCAGACGGCTCGTTGGGCTGACCGGATTAACTCGGAAATCCGTGAGGGCGACAACGCGCAAAAAAGTGCATCAGTGTTCATAGAGAACCTATTTTGAAAACAGACCGAAAGCCCCAGCGCCGTTCACAACCGCCCAGCCTCCAGAAAGCTGAAGTACTCCACCCGGTTGAAGATGATGTGGTCCAGCAGTTCAATACCCAAAATTTCACCGGCTGCTTTGAGCTGGGCCGTGACCTGGTTGTCACTGTGCGAAGGCTCAACCCCGCCACTGGGGTGGTTGTGGGCCACGATGATGGCTGCCGCACGGTCTGCCAGTGCGTCGGCAAACACCTCGCGTGGATGCACCGGGCTGCGGTCAATCAGGCCAATGGACACCACCCGAATGTTCAGAATCTCATTGGCCCCGTTGATGCTGGCGCACAAAAAGTGCTCTTGCTTGCGGTCAGCGTAGTGCCGCACATGGGGCAGCAGGTCGGCGGGCGCCTCGATCCTTGAGCCTTCGGGTTTGATGCGGCGGCGAGCGAACTCGATAGCCGCCAGAATCAAGGTGGCTTTGGCGTCACCCACGCCATCAAATTGCGTCAGGTCTTGCGCCGTGACATGCAAACCCTTTTCGTCCACCAACCGTGCCAGCTTGGCTGCCAGAGTCATGACGTCCATGGTGGCGCTTCCTTTGCCAAGCAGCACCGCCAACAATTCTTGATCGCTCAAGGCCGACGCCCCCTTGCGCAACAACTTCTCGCGCGGGCGGTCGGCTTCGGGGATTTGCGCAATAGTCTTGCCCATGGCTTTAAGCGGCAGCGTGCAAATGGTGTTGAATCACCGTCATGGCCATGATGTCAAAAATCCCGGCCACATCGGTGTACTTGATGTCAGACAGCTCCTCAAAGCGCCCCATGTCGTTATAGACCGTCTGGATTGCGCCATTCACCTGCCCCCGGTACACGCCATTCAGATAAATGCCGTCTGAACGGTGCGCAACCACTGTTTCGCGGATCAACGGATCAGCGGCCTTTTCTTCGGTCACCTGCTTGATAAGAATGGCCTCCTCATTGGTGATGGGGAAAGTAGTCAGAATCTTGGCGATCATTTCCTGAATCGACACCTTGAGCGGCGGTGGTCCAGCGCCCGGCCTGCCGTTGCCAGGTCTGAGCCTGACCGGCCCAGCGCTGGTGGTAACGCCCTGGTACACAACATTGGCTTTGATGACTTCGGTCTGCCGAATCTGTTTCATCAACTCCGACACGCCGCCTGCTTTGAAGAGCTGCGGCCCCACGTATTCTGCAAACCTGGCCAACTCTTCGACCTGCTGATCAAAGGTAAAAAAGCAGGTAAGAAAGTGAAAGCTTTTTACCAACTTGGCCAGCAGGTAAACGAACGTCTTGCGTTCCTCCATGTCGCTCCACTGGGCCTGAAAGCGAGTGCGTAGTGCATTGACCAAAAACTGCACCTGCGCGTCCGTGCCAGCGGCCAACAACTTACCCAAATCATCGGCGTCCTTCTGCGTGAACAGCCCCGCCGCCAACACCTCGGCATACAGTTTCAGGCACTGCGCCTGGTCGGGCTCCTCCGGCTCAAACGGTGTGCCTTTGCGGTACTTGATGAATGCCTTCAAAATGGCCTTGGCGTTGTTGGTGAAGTCCACCACCACGACCTTGTCTTTTCCCTCATGGCAGCGGTTCAGCCGTGACACGGTCTGCACCGCATTGCGGTCAACTACCCCTTTATCCAGAAACATGCCCGCCAACAAAGGCTGGTCAAAACCCGTCTGGAATTTGCTGGCCACAATCATCAGCCGGTAGTCATCCCCTTCAAACCGGTTTTCAATCAGCTCCCCCTCAGCAAGCCCATTGAGCGCATGCTCGGTGATCGCGGCGTTGGTTTGGGGGTGGGTAAAGTCCGAGAACGCATACAGCGCACGGTAGGCCGCGCCGCGTTCTTTGAGCTTCGCCGTTATGATTTCAAAGTAGCGCAACCCCGCCACACGGGAGCTGGTCACAATCATCGCCTTGGCCCGCCCGGCTATCAGCGGCATCACGTCTTTCTCAAAGATGCGCAGCATGACCTCGGCCTTGTACTGAATCAAGCCGTCGTCCTGATAGGCCACATTTTTCAGCGCCTTGGCCACCACGCCCGCCGGGTAGCGCGCTTCATCCTGCGGTTTGGGCACTACCGCGCAATGCAGGTTGTACAGCGTCTTGTAGGAAATGATGCTGGCCGCCACGTCCACGATGTAGCCCTCGGCAATCGCCTCAGACTCGGAGTAGGTGTCAAACGCCTCGCCAAACAGATTGACCGTGGCAGGCGCAGGCGTGGCGGTGAACGCCACCATCAACTGGTTTAGGTCGTGCTCACGAATGATCTTGGCGATTTGCTCCTGCGGGTCGGCAGCATCATCATCAGCAGCAGCATCTTCGGCATCGGGTTCATCCGCTTTGCGAAACGGCAGTCGAATGGCCGCGCCCATTTGCCCTTCTTGCGAGCGGTGCGCCTCGTCAATCAAAAAAGCCACGCGCAGCGCCTTCAACACCGGATTGTTTTTGGTCTCGTCCAGCACCCAGGCAAACTTTTGCTGTGTGGTCACAATGATCGACTTGCGCTGCGCCATAAAGCGCGGCAGGTCATCCGCCTTGCGCGCCAGCCCCACCACATCTTTCAAATGGGTGAAGTTCTCCAGGTCTTCCCGAATATTGGTGTCCAACGACTTGCGGTCCGTCAGGATGAACACCATGTCCACCAGCTTTTCGCTGGTGCCGGGCTTGAACAAGCTATGCAAGCGGTCTGCCAGCCAACAAATGGTCAGCGTCTTGCCGCTGCCCGCCGAATGGTTGATCAGGTACTTGCGACCAATGTCGCCCGTATCGGCAAAGTGCGCGGCAATACTGTGCGCCACCTTGTGCACCGTGCGGCTCTGGTGGTAGCGCGGAAACAGCGTGAAGGCAGCGCGCTCCGGCTTGTCGTCCTGCGCATCGCGCTGCGGCACGCGCACCAAGAAGAATGACAGCGCCTCCATCAACGCATCCGGCCCCAGCACCTCGCGGTACAAAAACTCTACCGGGTATTCAGAGTCGTTGGTGGCCTGGTTGGTCAGCCCCATGTTGTGCCAGCGAAAGTTCTCCTCCCGGCGCGGGTCGGTAGCGGCCTTCACGTCGCTGGTATCGGCCGCCAGGTACAAAAACGGGTGCTGAAAAATCTTGCGCGTGGGGTCACGCCGGGTGAACTGCGCCACCGCGTCATGCACCGTCTGGTTCTTTTCGTGCTTTAGCTCCAACGCCACGATGGGCAGGCCGTTGAGGAAGAAGACGAAATCAATCTCCTGATTGGTATCGCCAAAGTAAAAATGCGGCCTGAACGTGATGCGGTTCTGCGCGTACTTTTGCGCAGCGGCACTCTCGCTGGAGCGCGCGCGCGGGTAAAACAGGCGCAACTCCAGCCCCCGCACCTTTAGCCCGTGGCGCAGCAGCATCCACAGCGGCGTGTGGGCCAGTTCACTGCGCAGGGCTTTGAACACTTGGTCGCGTGTATCGGTTCCATAGGCGGTCAATCTTTCGAGCGAATCCCCCTGCGTGGCGGTCAAAAAAGCCCAAAGCTGGTCTTCGGCAATGTTGTGCTCGGTATCGGTAATGTCAGCCTGTTGAAGAACGCCGTAGTGATGCACCCGCACCAGAAAATCTGCAATGTGCTTTTGAAACTTCAACTCCGGTGCTTTAGTCATGATCAGCCCTCACTGCCTTTGATTTTCTTCACCTTCTTGGCCGCCAACTGCTTGAAATTGTCTGGCGATATCACCGGCTTACCGCTTTGTTTTTCAATATCCTTGCGCGTGCGCCCGGCCACGGCACCGCCGTCTTTGGCATCCTTTTTGAGCGGTGTCATGCCTTTGGAACCCCGATCACGGTGCAACTTGGTGGTGGTGGCCTCGCCCAGCATGGTCAAGATCAGCTCAATGTCGGTCATGTGGTCGCGCAGGTTCTCACGGGCCAGGGCCTTTACCTGCTTGTACTCATCTACCTTGAGTGCAAAAGTGCCCTGCATGATTTCATTGGTCAGAATGGCGAACTCCTGGCTGCTGGTCACGCCGCGCGCTTTCCATTCATCGGTCAGGTCTTGGCGCACGGCAATGCCGCGCAGGCGTTTATCTATCCACTCCTTGGGGTAGCCCTTTTTCTCATACAGGTCTTGCATGCGGCCCATGGCCAGCTCGGGGTTCTCAATCTCGTCCAGCCGCTCTTTGCCCACTTTGGCCAACCAGCGCTTGAACGGCTCGGCCCTGGGGCTGGGAATGGACTGGATCAGGCGAAAAATACCCTGCGTATTCCAGCACTGCAGCTTTTGCGGACCACCGGCCGTCTCAAAGCTGAACCCAAGGGGGGGTACAAATTGTCCCCCCCCTTGGCTGTCCAAGCCTAAAGCGGGGTCACGCCTGCGCATCTTCTTCCAATAGTCCGCCGGGTTGGCGCTATCCGTCAGGGCCGCCACCACGTCTGTAATGACAAACCACCACTCGTCGTTGTGCAGGGTGCGCCGTATCTCCTGGCTCTGAAACAGGGCCACACGGGCGGGCGGTTCAGTTGCAGATGAATTCATTGCTTTCCCCCAACAATTTATACAAAACAGGCCTGTAGCCCTCTACAGGGACTTCCCACCAAATCAAGAGGTATTGGATTTATTTTTTGATAGGCGGTATTCATTGCATTGATGTAAACGAAA